>JBGULZ010000353.1:0-5109 GCA_045116595.1 Ruminococcus sp.
TTCAAGCCAGTTTGAAACCTCAAAGCCCGCGTTATACGCCGCCACGGCGCACTGCTCGTTGCCGTAGTAGTCAAGGAAAAACCGCAGCAGATAGCAGCCGTAATCTATGTTGACCGCGGGGTCATACAGATCGTCGGCTGTGTATTTTCCCTTTTCGTCGCGCTTTTCCATCAGCCAGTCAAAGGTCTCGGGCATTATCTGCATAAGTCCTCTTGCGCCCACAGATGAACCCGCGTCGGGATCAAAACGGCTCTCGGTATGTATAACTCCGTAGATCAGCGCGGGTTCAAGGTTATAATCCTTTGCCGCCTTGTCTACAAGCTCGGTATATTCAAGCGGATACGCCGCTTCTATCACCTTTTTCTCTGTTTGTTTATAAAAATTCATCACAATGAGCACGACCGTCACCGCAAGTACGATCGCGACCGCGGAAATAATAATAACCTTAACTTTATTGCCCGGCTTTTTGCCGTGCTTATTGGTTCGGCGTTTTGTCGTCGCCATTACATCACCTCTGTTTCAGTCGTTTCCCCTAAATTCAAAGTTTTCAAAACGCCCGCTATGACCTCAAGCGTCTTTTGTTCCAAATCACCCTCGGTGTTGTTCTCGATAATAAAATCGGAATTGCTTTTGAAAAATTCCTCGCTGTGCTGCGCGTTTATCCTTTCCCTCGCCTGAGTCTCGGTTATTCCGTCGCGGCGGATTATCCTCTTTAGCCTTACGTCCTCGTCCGCGATGACGCTTACGATAACATCGCAGACAGCGTCGATACCGCTCTCAAAAAGCTGGGGCGCGTCGAATACCGCGATCCCGTCAGCGTTTTTTAGCTCGCTGAGCATCTCGCTGAGCACAAAGGGGTGCACTATCTCATTCAGCGCGCTCGTATTTTCCGTTGAGCTGAACGCCCTTTGCGCGAGCAAAACCCTGTTGAGCGTACCGTCGGTGTTGATTATATCCCTTCCGAACCTTGACGAAACCGCAAAAAGACAAGGGCTCTTTGGAGCGTACACCTTTTTTACAAGCTCGTCGGCGTTGATCACCGTAAATCCGTTTTGCTCAAAGACCATAGCGGCGGTGCTTTTGCCCGCTCCGCTCTGACCCGTCAAGCCTATCAATCTAACTCTTTTCAAGGTCGATCACCTCAAATCCCGCGGCGCGGATAAGCCGGTTATAAACCGCCAATCCAACTCCGTCGGTGGACGGCAGGCGAGTATAGACCGTATGGATGTCGCCGTAGCCGTCGATCCTGCGCAGGCTGTCAAAAAGCCTTTGCGCGTGCGCCTCGTAATCGTTTCGCCTGCCGAGCGAAATATACTTGGCGCTTAGTTTTTCTGTGTCCTCGTCGCAGCAAAGCGCCGCGACTCCGCCGCCGCTGTTGCGGTTGACGTAATCTGTAAATTCATCGTCGCTGCATTTCAGCAAAATCACGTTCGCCCTTGGCGCGTAGTGCTTGTACTTCATACCGGGGCTCGCGGCTTTTTGCCCTTCTTTGAGCTTGCTCAATACCGCGGGGTCGAGCGCGACTTCTCCCAAAACCGATCGAAGCTCCTCGAGCGTTACCTTTCCCGGGCGCAAAAGCCTCGGCGTGCCCTCCGCAAGGGTGAGCACTGTGCTCTCTACTCCGACCGAGCAAGCTCCGCCGTCAAACACCGCGTCGATCTTACCGTCCATATCATTGAGGACGTGCCTCGCGGTGGTCGGGCTCGGCGAGCCCGAAAGATTGGCTGACGGCGCCGCGAGAGGGGTATTTGCCGCGCTGATTATAGCGCGGGCAGACGGGTGGCTCGGAAGCCTTATCGCGACGGTATCGAGCCCTGCGGAAACCTCATCGGGGATGACGTCGCCCTTTTTCATAATGATGGTGAGTGGTCCCGGCCAAAAGGATTTGGCAAGCTTTACCGCCGATTCGGGGATCTCCCTTACCAGCTTAAAGCGCTCGATATCCTCAAAATTCGATACGTGGACGATCAGAGGATTGTCGGCGGGTCTGCCCTTTGCCTCAAAGATCTTGGCTACCGCTTTGCCGTTTAGAGCGTCGGCGGCAAGCCCGTAGACCGTCTCGGTTGGGATAGCGACAAGTCCGCCGTTTTTGAGCACTCCGGCAGCGATTATTATATTGTCAGGCGTGTTGCTCAGTTTAAGTGTGTTCATTGATATCAAACCCTATTGTAGGGGCGACCGGTGGTCGCCCGCGGGCGTGCAATGCACGCCCCTACATTTATCAATTGTTTTCCATACTCTCTTTCAGCTTTTCGGCTCTGTCGGCGGTGATGAGCGCGTCGATCACCTCGTCGAGATTGCCGTTGAGGATGTCCTCCAGCTTATACAAAGTCAGCCCGATCCTGTGGTCGGTCAGTCTGCCCTGCGGGTAGTTGTAGGTGCGGATGCGCTCCGATCTGTCGCCCGTGCCGACCTGGGATTTTCGGCTCTCGGCGATCTCATTAGCCTGCTTATCCTGCTTTTCCTTTAGCAGACGGCTTTTTAGAACTTTAAGCGCCTTGTCCTTGTTCTTATACTGGCTGCGCTCGTCCTGACACTCCACGACAGTGCCCGTAGGCAGGTGGGTTATGCGGATAGCGGAGCTCGTTTTATTGATATGCTGACCGCCCGCGCCGCTTGAGCGGAAGGTGTCGATCTTCAAGTCCTTGGGGTCGATCTCAAGCTCTACGTCCTCAGCCTCGGGCAAAACCGCGACCGTAGTGGTAGAGGTGTGGACTCTGCCTTGGCTTTCGGTCTCGGGCACACGCTGAACGCGGTGGACTCCGCTCTCGTACTTAAAGCGCGAGTACGCGCCCTCGCCGTTTATCATAAATGAGATCTCTTTATAGCCGCCGAGCTCGGTCTCGTTGGCGTTGATGACCTCTACCTTGTAGCCGCGTTTTTCGGCATACATCGAGTACATTCTGAACAGCACTGCCGAGAACAATGCGCTTTCCTCGCCGCCCGCTCCGCCGCGGATCTCGATGATAACATTTCGCTCATCGTTGGGATCCTTGGGCAGGAGCAAGATTTTCAGCTCCTCGGATAGCTTCTCGATATTCTCCTTTGCCTCTTCAAGCTCGGCTTGGGCGAGCTCCTTTAGCTCGGGGTCGGAGCTGTCCTCCAAGATCTCGAGGCTCTCTTTTTCTGACTCGACCGCCGCCTTATACTCACGGTAGGTCTTTACAAGCTCCTCGATAGACTTGATCTCTTTCATTATCTTTTGATATTCCTCGGGGTCTGATGCGACCGACGGCTCGTAAAGCCGCGAATTGAGCTCGGAATATCTCTTGTCGAAAATCTCTATTTTTTCAAACATCATTTACTCCACAATAATACGTTTTATGTTTTTCTCGATTTTTTTGCGCGAAACCATAACCTCGCGCCCGCACTTTTCGCAGCGGATCTTAAAATCCATACCCGCGCGCAGGACGGTAAAAATCTTTCCTCCGCAGGGGTGCTGCTTTTTCATTTCTATTTTGTCATTGACGCTTATTTCCAAGAAAAACACCTCTACATACCTATACAGATTATATTATACTACATAATCACGGCTTTTTCAAGCGATGATATAAGTCGCCGCCGATGTACAGTCGAGCCTTTTCAATAGACAATTCTAAATTTTTGTGATATTATTAAAAAAATTAAAAAAACATCAAACCTTTTTCCGGTTTATGAGTCCTTTTTAATGAACAGGGTAAAACACGGGACAAGTGAGGGCATTATGAGCAAGCAGCCAAAATATAAAATAGACAACTCAAAGCTTACGCGTCTGGTTGAAAAAGCAAAACGCGGCAATCAAAAAGCGCTGGATGAGGTCGTCAATATGATAAGCGGATATATTTATTACTACAGTCTTACCGTATTGGGCGACGAGGAGCAGGCAAAGGACGCGGTTCAGGATATTTTGCTAACTATGCTGAAAAAAATAGATTCTCTTGAAGATCCCAAGGCATTTTTGGGTTGGATCAAAACAGTAACGTCAAATCACTGCAAAACAAAGCTCACCCGCTCAAAGAACAACATCAGCTTGGATGACGGCACTTGGGAGCTCGCTGATTGCAGCGACCAGATTTGCCCGTCCAAAGCCGCGGAAAACAAAGAGGTTTGCGCCTTGGTAAGAGAAGCGGTCAAAGCATTGCCGCAGCTTTTGCGCGAAAGCGTGATGATGTTCTACTTTAACCAAATGAGCGTTAAGCAAATCGCCGACATTTTAGAGGTTAATGAAAACACCGTCAAAAGCCGCTTGTATGCGGCGCGCAAGACAATGAAGAAATACCTCGAGCAATACGCAGGCTCCGCCCTTGCGTCATGCGCGATACCGCCTATGTCGCTGCTGTCGTTCAGCCTGATCGAAGGTGCGGAACAGCAGCAGGGTATCCTTATTCCCTATGTTGCTAAATCGGGAGAGGTAAAGCTGGCTTCGGTAAATCCCGCTCCCGCGGCGACTGCGGCGAGCACGATCCCGATAAAGGCTGTGATCGCCGGTGCGGCTTGCTTGGCGATAGCCGGGGTCGTCGGTACCGCGGCGAATCTCGGTTCATCGGGCGGAGGCAGTACAGACCCGGTTCAAGCTACAACATACGCAGAGAGCAAATACAGCGAACAAAAACCGACTGTATCGCAACAGATCGAATCGGAAATTGAAGCTCATACCACAGTCTCAGTCCCGAAAAAGCAAAATGATCCCGAACAAAAAAATGAGATCACAGAGCCGCCTCAAAATGAGCAAAATTCTTCCCCTGCGAAGGTTCCGCAGGCAACTGACGCCCGCGAAAATCCAACCTCAGCCGCAACCGAACCGACAGAACCCGATGAAAAAATCACGGCGACCTTCAACATCACGGTCAATAAAAAAGATTTCAGCAGCGGGAACCAAAAATTCTTCTGCGAGATCCTCGACGAAACCAACGATTATCTTGTTATAAGGCGCGCTCCTTTGAAGCAAGTCGGCAGCTCGGACACTTGGCGATTTGACTTTGATGAGCAATATGAAAAGGTCGTTATGTATGCCGGCAGAAAGTACAGCATAACCTTTTATGACAATACGGGAGCCGCCGCGGCTCCGCTGACGATCGACTCGTTCGATATAACAAAGGAATACAAAGCCGTTTCCGCGGGCGGATACGT
>JBGULZ010000354.1:0-2227 GCA_045116595.1 Ruminococcus sp.
GGTGAATGATAAAACAGATTTATCGTTTATCAAGATGACCGGTATCGGCGGCGACGGCTTACATATTAACGCCGAGAACAGATTAAATCAATTTTTTGAAAGCCATAATTGCACTTCAAAAGCAATCAAAGGTTACGGTATGACCGAAGTCAGCGCAGCGGCTTGTGCAAGTCGACCTGAGAATAATGCTGTCGGCAGCATAGGCTTACCCTTTGTGAAGGTGATCATCTCCGCATTTGAACCTGATACAGACAAAGAATTGAAATACGGAGAAAAGGGTGAACTTTGTATCCATTCTCCGTCAACAATGATCGGATATTATAATAATCAAGAAGAAACAGACAAAATACTCCGACGACATTCCGATGGCAAAATGTGGATTCATTCAGGCGATATCGGTTATGTTACCGAAGATGGTAATGTCTATATTGAGGGACGCATCAAAAGAATGATTATCCGTAACGACGGCTTCAAAGTATTCCCTGTACAGATTGAACGTGTTTTGATGAACAACGCAAATGTAGAAACTTGCTGTGTAGTTGCAACTCCCGATAAGGCATACAGCCACGGCAGTCTACCTATGGCGTTTGTAGTTAAATCAAAAACCTCTGACATTGATGACGATTTATTAAAGGCTGAATTAACCCGGATGTGTCAGAAAGAACTCCCGGAATATGTTCAACCTGTTGATTTTGTTTTTATAGAAAAACTTCCACTGACGCCGATAGGTAAAGTGGATTACCGCGCATTAGAAAAACAAGCAGAAGAAATGAGTGAATAACTAAGAAACTCTTATTATTCTGGCAAATTTACCGCAATTATTTAGATAATTCTAAACATAAAAAACGGCTGATGCAATCGCAACTGCATCAGCCGTAGATTTTTATACCGTATAGATGATTTCGTGATTAACGATCTCTTCTGCTCTATTGCGAATGCTGTTCATTTTCGCTATCCACAGCATTTGATCCTTTGCTTTAAGTTGTTCAGTCACGCCTTCTTTTTCAGCGAGTTGATTTACCAGCCGAAAGAACATATTCTCTGCCTGCTCGTCAATGTCGGCAAGATATGAGGTGAGCTGACAGCTTGTCAGCAAGTTTATATATAGGATTGGGCGGTAATGTTCAATATACTTCAAATGCCGCTTGCCCCATATACCAATCTTAACAGTTGGCTGCTCAGGCAACTTCAAATCAGGTAGCAAATAATCTCCCTGCTGTGTGTATGTAATCTTTGTAGCCATAATTCAGACCTCCTTGAACTTAATCTTCTTTACTTTAGCTTTCGTGAGCTTGATTAACAGCTCGTCGATGATATCAGTGTACTTGCCCTGTGTTATTAGGTTGTTTCTCAAATCAATCAAGCTGTTGATGACGGTACGCCGCTCATCGGGCGTTAAGTAAATGTTATACTTTGGATTTTTCATTGTCAATTCCTCCTTGACTTAAATTTACATTCACATTATAGGAAGAAATTGAATAGATCACAAATGTGCAATCGAGAAATGTGTGTAACTGCCGATAAAACCTTAATTTTACATAAGTCCGTTATGAACACTCGCACCAATTCATTAAAATCCGATTCTTATTTGAATCGGATTTTTGCATTATTACGGCAAACATTATCGGAAATGAGCTATTGTTATGCCAACAAGATCAGAAATTGAAAATACAATAAAAGCTTTGCTTGTACGCTATAACGCCGAATATGCTCTTCTTTTCAGCTCCTATGCAAGAGGCGAAGAAACTCCCGGTTCCGATTTCGATGTTGTTGTTTTTGGAGGTAAGAGCTTTAATAAATCCAATATTTTTGCGTTTGCAGAAGATCTCAGAAAATCTCTCGGCAAGAATGCGGACGTTTTTGAAATCAGCGAGGCAAACATGGAAACTCCTTTTTATGATAACCTGATGAAAGAAGGCGTAAAAATCATATGAAGCTATCAGACAGAGAACGACTAATAATTTTCCTGCCTTAGCTGCGCTGTTGCTCGAATAATCAAAATAGCGCAACAATACAAAAAACAGATTTCTTTTAATTGCTTTAGTGTGCCAAAACGGAACTTTTTCTTTACTTTTTTACTTAAATCTGTTAATATTTCTATGTGTAGCCTTATTGTATCTTGACATATCGGTCAATTCTGTATAGGGTAGTTTATTGGGACAAAATATGGATCAACAAAAAACCGACATACATAATTACATTTTAGGCGCAAAAAACATTAAAGAAG
>JBGULZ010000355.1:0-1859 GCA_045116595.1 Ruminococcus sp.
TTCACCGGATTTGATTTCTTCACTCATTGTATCCAGTACCTCCTTTATTATCCTTGCAGGTGTTGAAGCGCCTGCAGTTACGCCTATTTGTTTGGCAGCACGAACCTTGCTTAGATCGAGCTCGCCTGCGGTTTCGATCAAAACCGTGTCGGGGCAGCGCCTTTTGCAAATGTTAAAAAGCTTGCCTGTATTGGAGCTGTGACGATCTCCTATAACTATCATAAAGTCCGACTGAGCCGCAATCAAGTCCGCTTCGCTCTGCCTAACTGACGTAGCACTACATATTGTATCAAATATTTTTGCATTTGTACATACTTTTTTTATTTTTTTTACAGATTTTTTCCATTCTTTTGTGTCAAAAGTTGTCTGAGCGGCAACAATTACCTGATTATAATTCTTTTGCAGAATAATGTCCAGAATTTTGTCGAGCTCCGCCTCGTTGTTGAAGGTGTAGCAGTCGCCCTTGCAGTTGCTGATTATACCCTCGACCTCGGGATGCTCGTGGTTGCCGGCGACCAAAACGACGTCTTTTTCGGGGTCGGCTTCCGACACGATGCGGTGGATCTTTTTGACGAACGGACAAGTCGCGTCCTTGTAGTCGATATTTTTTGAATCGAGCTCGTCGATTATTGACTTTTTGACTCCGTGCGAGCGGATGACGAGCGTCTCGCCGTCAGAGAGCTCGTCAATGCTCTCGATCGGTCGGCAGCCGCGCTTCTTCAGCTCGTTTACGACCTCCATATTGTGGATGATGGGACCCAAGGTGCAGACCTTTTTGCCCTCGTCTATAAGGTCGTTTACTATTGTTATGGCTCGGTTTACACCAAAACAAAAGCCTGCGGATTTAGCTTTTCTGATTATTGCACCGTTTAGATCCCGCCGTTCTACACACGTTTCCTTTTGCTCGTTTGTTCCAAAGGCGGGATCGGATGAAACGTCACGTTTCTTTTTTATACTTGGCAAGGTCTTCCTCCCTCATCTTTTTGATTTCGCCCATGATCGTATTCGTGCCTTTTTTGAGCTCGCGCCTGTCGCCGAGCGTTGTGAGCCCGGTCTCCTCGGATGTAAGCGGCTTGCCGAAGTGGATGACCCTCTTTGCAAAAATAAACTTGGGGTTGCCGACTATCGTGATACACGCCGGAACAACGGGAACCTGAGTCTGCTGGGCAACGAGCGCGCAGCCGCTGCGCGGGCGCATAAGCTCGCCTGTTTTGCTCCTGCCGCCCTCGAGGAAGATAGTCATGGGATTGCCTTCCTCGATGATGTCGATACCCGTCTTGATAGCCTTGCCGTCGCCCGAGCCCCTGTCTACCGGGAAAGCGCCGAGCGCGCGGATAACGGCTGAGAAAAACTTATTCTCAAAAAGCTCGATCTTAGCCATAAAGAACAGCCTTCTTTTTGAGCAGAGTCCGAGCAATACGGGGTCGGAAAAGGACAGGTGATTGCACGCGAGGATAAAACCGCCCTCCTCGGGGATGTTTTCGCTTCCGATTTTTTTATAGCGGTACAACAGCTTATACCACGGCATAAGTAGCACCTTGCCGAAGGAATACAGCGCTTTTGACTGAGCCATTAGATATTCTCCTTTATTACAGAAATTATTTTTTCTACGCTCTGCTCAAAATCGAGCTCGGTGGTGTCTACCGTCACACTGTCGGGCGCCGGTTTCAGCGGAGCGGTTTCACGGTGCGAATCGTTGTAGTCGCGCGTGATAACGTCCTGCAAAATATCCTCAAAATTGACGTCCATGCCCTTTTCGACAAGCTCCTTGTAACGTCTGCCCGCGCGCGCTTCGGGAGAAGCGGTGAGGAATATTTTGACCTGAGCGTCGGGAAGCACAACAGTGCCGATGTCCCTTC
>JBGULZ010000356.1:0-8188 GCA_045116595.1 Ruminococcus sp.
ATTACGAAATTGCTCCTGTACAAGGAACTTGCGTATTTTCCTGATCATCGGGTCGTGCATGGTAAACGCGATCCTGCCCATTGTCGCACGGACGAAATCTTCCCTGCTTTCCGGGATCTCTCCGATGTGCTGCTCCGATCCGAAGGATTCCTCGTAACGTTCTTCCGCCGAATCAATCAGCGCAGTCATAATATCCTCTTTACCCTTAAAATGCTTGTAGAGTGACGGAGCTTTGATTCCAACCTTCTCGGCGATTTGTTCTACGCCCGTTCCGTCGTATCCGTTCTCAGCAAATAGCGTCAGTGCTTCTTCCAGTATTCTATCTTTTGTAGACATAATTCCCTCCAAATAATAAAGCTAAAAGTTGTTAACTTTATTATAGCTAATAACTTTTAGCTCGTCAAGATGTAAGAATAAAAACAGGGCTATCATATTAAGAAAAGTAATAGCGCCTGATATTTTCGTCATGAGTAGTCTGTGTAAAATATTTTAAGATTAAATAGTACTATCAAGTACATTAACATAGAAAAACACCGCACAGAATAATTTACTCTGTACAGTGTCCTGTTTTGGGCTCCCAATCGGCTGCTTTTCTTGTGATTTCAAATCATCCTTATGAGTAACAGCCTTTTGGTCAGCCCGTTGCCGTTTGTATGATTATAATGCTTCAACGATGGCCTTTGTATCTCTCGCGATAACCATTTCCTCGTCGGTGGCGATGAGCTCTACGCGGATCTTTGAATCAGCCGCTGTGAGCGTGCCCTGCTTGCCGTGGATAGTAGCGTTGTTAACGTCCTTGTCGAGCTTTACGCCGAGGCACTCGAGGTAGTTGCAAACGCCTTCTCTGAGCGCGGGCTGGTTCTCGCCCAAGCCTGCGGTGAACACGATAGCGTCGCAGCCGCCGAGAGCTACATAAAAGCTGCCGACATACTGTGCGATCTGGTAGTAGAGCATATCGTGAGCGAGCTTTGCTCTGTGGTTGCCCTCTTTTTCTGCCGCGGAAACATCGCGGTCATCTGAAGAAACGCCCGATACGCCCAAAAGACCCGACTTTTTATTGAGGAGGTCGGACATCTCTGATGCGGTAAAGCCTTCCTTCTCGGCGATAAATGTTACTACCGAGGGATCGAGCGAGCCCGAGCGTGTGCCCATCATAAAGCCGCCGAGCGGAGTAAGACCCATTGTGGTGTCGATTACCTTGCCGCCGTCAATAGCTGTGATAGATGAACCGTTGCCGATGTGGCAGGTGATGATTTTCAGCTCCTCGATAGGCTTGCCCATAAGCTCAGCCATCTTTGCGCTTACATAGCGGTGTGATGTGCCGTGGAAGCCGTACTTTCTTACGCCGAGCTTTTCGTAGTATTCATAGGGAACAGCGTACATATACGCCTTTTCGGGCATTGTCTGGTGGAACGCTGTATCGAATACCGCTACCTGAGGAACGTCCTTGCCGAAAACCTCGGTGCAGGCGTTGATACCCTGGATATGCGCGGGGTTGTGCAGGGGAGCAAGAGGCGAGAGCTCCTTGATTTTTTCAAGAACCTCATCGTCAATAAGTACCGAATGATCGAAGAACGAACCGCCCTGTACTACGCGGTGACCGATCGCGGTGACCTCGCTGAGATCCTTGATAGCGCCGTATTCGGGGTCGATAAGAGCGTTTTTAACAGCCTCAAAAGCCTGAGTGTGGTTTTTCATCTCTGTTTTGCGCTCGATCTTCTGACCGTCGTCTGTCTTAAAGCCGATGAACGCGCCGTCGGTGCCGATCCTCTCGCAGTTTCCTTTTGCGAGCACGCTCTCGTCTGTCATATCGATAAGCTGATATTTGAGCGATGAGCTTCCCGCGTTGATTACTAATACCTTCATTTTATTTTTCATCCCTTCTATTGTTATTGATTTGCAAGTTTATATAATGTATAATAAAATAAACACCACTATATAATACATTAATATATGTAGCTTTTCAAGACTTTTTTGCAAGAAAATGCAATTTTTATTGTATAAACAGGCGGGATAAGGCGCTGATCAGCATATTTTTTTCAAAAAAGGTCGGTTTCGGAGGTTTATTATGGCTGTCGCGGTGATTTGTGAATTTAATCCCTTCCATTACGGGCACAGGTATCTGCTCGGTGAAGCCAAAAGAATAACGGGCACAGAGGTGCTCGCCGTAATGAGCGGCAGCTTTACCCAGCGCGGCGAGGCGGCTGTTTGCTCAAAGTTTGAACGCGCGAAAACCGCGCTTGAAAACGGCGCGGATCTGGTGATCGAGCTGCCGACCGCTTACGCTGTCGCGAACGCCGAGCGGTTCGCGAAGGGCGGGGTAGATACCGCCAAGCTCTTTTCCTGCGTAGAATACCTCGCTTTCGGCTGTGAGGACGATGATTTGGAGCTGCTGACCCTTGCGGCGTTCGCCCGCGATGATGAAAAAGTTAGAGAAATAATCGCCAAACGTATGGACGGCGGAGATTATTACCCGCGGGCGTATGAGTACGCGGTAAGGCAGGTTTTCGGCGATAAAGCCGCGGATGTAATAACCAAGCCGAACAATATCCTTGCCGCGGAGTATATCAGGGCATTGGACGGGAGCGGTATAAAGCCGCTGCCGGTAAAAAGAAAAGGCGCCGATCACGATTCCGACGTAACCGACGGTGAGTACGCGAGCGCGTCATATATCAGAAAATCGCTCAGGAGCGGAAAAGACGCCGGAGAGCTTTTGCCCGAGGTCCCGCGTGAAATAACATACCCCGAAAAGCTCGACACCGCCCTGCTTTACAAGCTCAGAAATATGACCGCGGAGGAGCTTCGCCTTTTGCCGGACGTCGGCGAGGGGCTCGAGAACCGCATCATCACCGCCGCGAGGTCGTGCCCAAGCGTTGAGGCGCTTATTGATGAAGTCAAGACAAAGCGCTACACCCGCGCGCGGATATGCAGGATACTCACCTGCGCGCTGCTCGGGATAACCGAAGCTCTTCAAAACAAAGAGATTTGCCACGCGAGGGTCTTGGGCTTTACCCCCAACGGAGAAAAAATGCTCAAAACCTGCTCGGGCGAGATCGTGACTTCCGTATCAAAAGCTATGGAAAAGGGCGGGAATACAGCGGAGCTTTTGGCGGCGGATATACGCGCTACTGATACGTTAGCGCTGGCTTACAGCACAATCAAACCCTGCTCAGCCGACTACCTCACAAAAATCATCAAGGTAAATAGTGCAAAATAACGAAAAATATTAAAAAATTTTAAATTTTGCCAAAATTATTTACAGAAAATCGCAAATTCCACTTGTATATTTGTGAAAATGTATTATAATAAAAGTAATAGTAAATTGGAAAACTATTTTAAATAGAGAGATTTACCTATAAAATATAAGAAAAGAGGTATAGTATGGCTTTTTCAATCAATGACAGCAGACCTCCCCTTGAACAATTTCTGGCAGGAGAGGCAACAAAAGCTTATGAATTTTTAGGTTCGCACTTTGTCACCTGGGACAACCGCGGCGGCGTTGTTTTCAGAGTTTGGGCGCCAAACGCAAAATCGGTTTCCGTAGTAGGCGACTTTAACGATTGGAATCCTGACGCTAACTATATGTACCGCATTTCAGATTCGGGCGTATGGGAGCTGTTCATCGAGGGAGTTTGGGAGTTCGCTTGCTATAAATACTGCGTAGAGACCCCGTGGAACGACCGCCTTATGAAAACCGACCCCTACGCTTTCCATTGCGAGACCCGTCCCGACAACGCTTCGCGCGTTTATTACATCGACGGCTACGAGTGGAACGACGCTTCCTGGTACGAGACAAAAAAGGAAGTACCGCATAACAAACAGCCCATCAACGTCTATGAGATGAACGCCGGCTCATGGCGCAAGTTTGAGGACGGCAACTGCTTCAGCTACCGCAAATTAGCCGACGAGCTTGTTCCCTATGTAAAGGAAATGGGCTATACTCACATTGAGTTTATGCCTCTGACCGAGTATCCCTTTGACGGAAGCTGGGGATATCAGGTAACGGGTTACTTTGCCGCGACCTCGCGTTACGGCGAGCCCAAGGATCTTATGTATCTTATCGACCGCTGCCACCAGGAGGGCATCGGCGTTATCCTCGACTGGGTACCCGCCCACTTCCCCAAGGACGCTCATGGCCTCGGACGTTTTGACGGCACAGGCTGCTATGAGTACGAGGACTGGAGGATCGGCGAGCACAAGGAATGGGGCACATACATCTTTAACTACGGCCGCTACGAGGTAACAAGCTTCCTTATCTCATCCGCTATGTTCTGGATCGAGAAGTATCATATTGACGGAATCCGCGTAGACGCTGTTGCTTCTATGCTTTACCTCGACTATAACCGCAAGGACGGCGAGTGGGTAGCCAACGCTTACGGCGGACGCGAAAACCTCGTTGCCGTTGACTTTATCCAAAAGCTCAACAATGTTGTTCATACCTTCCACCCCGACGTAATGATGATCGCCGAGGAAAGCACCGCTTGGCCGAGCGTTACACGTTACCCGATCGAGGGCTTGGGACTCGGATTCGACTATAAGTGGAATATGGGCTGGATGAACGATATGCTCAGCTATATCTCGCTCGATCCGCTGTGGAGAAATTACCACCACGACACACTGACCTTCAGTATGGTTTACGCCTTCTCCGAGAACTTTATGCTGCCTATCTCCCACGATGAGGTAGTTTACGGCAAGGGCTCGCTTATCAACAAGATGCCCGGCGATTACGACCAGAAGTTCCAGGGCGTAAGAGGCTTTATCACATATATGATGGCTCACCCGGGCAAGAAGCTTATGTTTATGGGCTCTGAGATCGGACAGTTTGACGAGTGGAACGCCAACGAGCAGCTCCAGTGGAACCTGCTCAGCTACGACAAGCACCGTCAGCTCAACGATTTCTTCAAGGCTGCCAACAAATTCTATCGCGACACACCCGCTATGCACGAGAACGATTACGACTGGAACGGCTTCCAGTGGGTAGCTCTCGATGACTATCAGAAAAGCGTTATCGCGTTTAGACGTATCGCCGAGGACGGCAGCGAGATCCTCTGCGTATGTAACTTCCAGCCTGTTACCCGCGAAAAATACCGCGTAGGCGTTCCCGTATACGGCGTTTACAAGGAAGTATTCAACTCCGAGGCTGAGGAGTGGGGCGGAACCGGAATCGGTAACCCCGGCGAGATCAAGGCTAAGAACGAGAAGGAGCACGAGCTTGATTATCACATCGTGCTTACACTTCCCCCGCTCGGCGTTTGCTACTATAAGTTAGAAAAAGAGCTGCCCGCTCCCAAAAAGAGAGGCAGAAAGAAGAAGGCAACTCCCAAGACGGAAGAGCCTAAGGTTGAAGAGGCAAAGGCAGAGGAGCCCAAGGCTGAGGAAGCTAAGGCTGAAGAAGTCAAAGCAGAAGAGCCAAAGGCAGAATAAGGCTTTGCGATCAACGATCAATAATCAATAATCAACAGCGGGCTGCTGACTATACGTCGGCAGCCCGCTTTAGTAATAGGCAATAAGAAACATAGGATGGGTCACGCCGTTCTCCCGGCGTTCCAAAAAAGAACAAACATTTTTTTAATAATTCTTGACATTATCAGCGCGGAATATTATATTTAAAGTAGTATGATATAAAAGGAAGATTTTATGAAGCTGAGCAACAGATCCGCCAATATAATTTTAGCGTTCATTATTGTGATAAGCCTTTGCGTAAGCTCGATTTTTATGCTTACAAAGCAGGGCTATCACGAGGACGAGCTTTTGACCTACAACCTCGCGAACTCATCAAAGCAGCTCAACACGGACGGCTGGAACTCGCCCGAGGATTTTAACGAATACCTCGCCGTGAGCGACGCCCACCGTTTTGACTACGCGCAGGTTTATAAAAACCAGATCATAGACGCCTCGCATCCGCCGTTTTACTACGCGCTGGTGCACACGGTATGCTCGTTTTTCCCGAATGTATTCAACAAATGGCTCGCGTATTCCGTAAACATCATAATGATGACTGTCGCGCTGATATTGCTGTTCAAGATCGGAAAGCGCGTCACCGATAATAACCTCTACGCGCTCATCGCGACGGGGGGCTACGCGTTCAGCGTCGCCTGCATAACAACGACGATCTACCTCAGGATGTACGCGACCCTCACGATGTTCGTGCTGGCGTTTCTGTACCTGACATTGAAAATTTTTGACAGGGGCAAGGACGTAAAGTTCTATGAGGTTTTGCCGATATTGCCGATGGTTATCCTCGGCGTGCTCACGCAGTACTACTTTATTATGTTCGCGGGGCTTATCGGGCTGGTGTTCCTCATACTGCAGCTAAAGCGGAAAGCGTTCAAGTCGCTTGTCCTCTATGTCGTTTTTGCCTTGGCGGGCGCGGTCATCGCTCTGATAATCTATCCTTATATAATAGAAAACGTGCTCGGAGGCAACCGCGGACTCGGTTCGCTCGACCTCTCGATAGATACGATAACTATCGTTACCTATTTCGTATACAAGCTCGGCACATATGTCCAGATCTTGGCAAAGGAATTGTTCCTCGGTCAGAGCTGGCTGCTCGGACTTTGCACACTGGCGGCGATCGGCTTCGGCATCTACTTCCGTTTTGTAAAGAAGAAAAAGCTGCCGCCCAAATCGCTCTTTGTGGTTATCCCGGGGCTGGTTTATTTCTTTGTTATCTCAATGCTTTCTCCGTTCAACAGCGACCGCTACGTTATGGCTTCGCTTCCGCTTATCTCTATGATGTACGTCTTTGCGTTCATCAGGATATTCAACCTATTTAAAAATGTTAAGGTCAGAGCCGTGCTGCCGGTCAGCATTTTGCTCGCGAGCGCGCTCGGATTTGTCTTTGTCACCCCGTACTACCTTTACGGCAAGACTAATCTTTACGACCCTAAGACCGAAAACTGCGTGTTCGTCGGCACAGCGATGCTCGAGTGGAACAAGTGCATCGACAAGTTTATGCAGTATAACGACACGATGATCGTACAGACCTCGGATATGTCGCCTAAGCTCGCGCCGGAGCTCGAGGACTTCGCCGAAAAGCGCGGAGTTGTGACGAACGGAAAGATCACGGCATTTGCCGACGCGTATATGAACACCGGCAACTTTGACAAAAAGGATTCGGACAGCCTGAGCAGGCTCTCGACCGATTCCGAGCTCAAATCGCTTGACGAGGTAACGGTTTATATCTCGCGCCTCGCCGACGAGGACAAGGTCATCGACTACATCACGAACAACACTCAGCTCAAAAACCACGAGCTGATACAGGCTGACTACAGCTTTGACGATTTCTATAACTGGTACGACTATTTTGTTAACACAGAGTCCTATTGCAACGTATACAGGTTCTATAAATAAGGAGTTTTGAATGGACAGGTCAGACAGAAAAAACGCGGTCGGCATTGCGTTTTCGGGCGGCGGATTGCAGGGTATCGCGCATATCGGCGCGGTAAAGGCTCTGCATGAGCTCGGCATATTCCCCGATTTTGTGTCCGGCACAAGCTCGGGCTCGGCTATGGCGGCGCTTGTCGCTATGGGCTGCAATTACAAAGAGATGAACGACTTTGCCGAGCGTTACTGGGAGGTCTTGGCGGATTTCCGCCCGATACCGATCGTCACCCAGCTCGCCACGCTCAAATTCAATAAAAGGACAGTGAAGGACGGGCTCAAAGACGGCGAGGTTATCTCCAACGTCATCAGAGAGGCGATGGACGCCAAGAATATCAACGGCTTTGATGATCTGCCGATCAACCTCAGCATTTGCTCAAACGATACCCACACGATGGACGAGTGCATTTTCACTACCGAAAAAGAGGATATCCACAGGGAGCATATCCACTATATCCACGGCGCGCCGCTCGAGCTCGCGGTCAGGGCGAGTATGACCTTCCCGGGCATATACACGACCTGCGACTACGAGGGATATAATTTTATTGACGGCGGCTCAAAGGACAACCTGCCTGTTCAGATCTTAAAGGATATGGGCGTAGGCAAGATCCTCGCTATCGCCTTTGATATTTCGGATTACACTCCCGAGACGGGGCTTGACGGAATGATGAAGGTCGTATGGCGCGCGCTCGACCTCTACTCGATCGACAAAACCCGCCGCTCAATGAAAGAGGCGGATTACTGCGTCCAGATAAAAAACAGCAACACCGCGATCTTCTCGATGGAAAACTTTGAGACGACCATC
>JBGULZ010000357.1:0-3426 GCA_045116595.1 Ruminococcus sp.
CGATAACCATGAGGTCAAGGAAAAGCTCGTCACGGAGTTCACAAGCGAGCTCATCCGCTTTTACCTCGGCACCGACCTTATCGGCTCCGAGATAGGCGCGGCAGCAAAGAATGTTATCGGTATCGCCGCGGGTATGCTCGACGGCTTGGGCTACACCTCGCTCAAGGGCGCGCTGATGGCACGCGGCACAAGGGAGATCGCAAGGCTTATCAAGGCGCTCGGCGGCAACGAGTTCAGCGCCTACGGGCTTTGCCACCTCGGCGATTACGAGGCAACGCTCTTCTCCCCTTGGAGCCACAACCGTAAATACGGCGAGCAGTTTGTCAAGGGAAATAAATTTGAAAAGTTAGCCGAGGGCGTTATGACGTCAAAGGCTCTTTATAAATTAGGTCAGGAATACGGCGTTGACCTGCCGATCGTACACGCTGTGTACGAGGTTCTGTTTGAGGGCTCGGACGTCGAAAAATCGCTGCGCAAGCTGTTTTTGCGCTCGGTAAAAGAAGAATTTTGATTCAGGCGGTAATATTATATGGGACAAAAACCAAAAAAGCAATCAACGGCTAATAAGGAAAAGCCGAACAACGCTGCCAAGGGTAAATCTACCGGCAAAAAAAACGCAAAGGCTCAGACAGTTAAAAAGCCGGTTAGCCAAAACAAAGAGGTAAAAACTATCTATACAGCCGAAAGAAACTCCAAAGTCGAATACATAGTCGTCAACATAATTTCGCTGTTTGTGTTTTTAGCCTTCGGCTACGTTACGATCATGAGCTTTTTGCAGACAAGCGTGATCGACCCGGCGGCTTATTCGAGCGAGAAGGTGCTGTATCAAAACGATATAGTAGTCCTTAACCTGCTCTTTACGGCGATATTCTTCGCTGTTGCCTTCGCGTTCAGAAAGACGTATAATTTCTTCTCTAAGATAAACATAAGGTTCTTTGAGATAGGCATCGCGGTATGGGTAGTACTGCTGGGCTTTGTGTGGATATTCTCGGTAACGTCTATCCCCGCGGCGGACAGCCAGAACATTTTTGAGGCAGCGACAAGAGCCGCCAAAAATGATTACACACCGTTTATAGACGGCTTAAAATTCTACAACAAGGATTTCTATCAGGGCTATTCCTACTTTAACTTCTATCCGTTCCAGCTTGGATTCGTCCTGCTCAGCGAGATCGTTTACAGGATATTCGGCACAACAAGCTCGATGTCGATGCAGGTCATCAACGTGCTGAGCCTCGCCTCGGCTTACTTTGCTCTCGCGAGGATGTCAAGGCTCGTGTTCAAAAGAAGGAGCATTGAGTTCTTCACCATCGTTTTGCTCGCGGCTTGCTTCCAGCCGATCTTGCTCTGCACCTTCGTATACGGCAACATCATCGGTATGGCGCTCGGAATTTGGGCTTGCCTGCTGCTTGTTAAGTACTTCCAAACAGGAAAATACAGATGGATGGCTCCCTGCGCGGCTTTGCTCGTGCTTTCGATACTCGCGAAGTACAACAATATGATCTACCTCGCGGCGATCGCGATAATGCTGGTCGTCCACACCATAAAGCAGAAAAGATGGCAGAGCATCGCGTTCGCGTTAGCGCTTTGTATCGCCGCTGTCGGCTCTGTCAACCTTGTGATAGCGAGCTACAAGAGCCGCTCTCACGCTAATCTTGCGGACGGTCTCAGTCAGGTGCAGTACCTCGATATGGGTCTGACCGATTCGTATATGGCTCCCGGCTGGTACACCAGGACCGGTCTTGACACTTACCTTGAAGCAAATCTCGACAACAAGACCGCTGACCAAAAGTCATGGCGCAACATCGACGGAAAGCTCGATAAAATGGGCAAAGATATGGGCTACACCTTTGATTTCTTCAGCAAGAAGATACTCAGCCAGTGGAACGAGCCCGAGTTCGAGAGTATTTGGGTAAGCAAGGTCAAGGGTCACACAAACAGCGAGGCTGCCTCTAAGGGCATCGGCAAGGCTGTTTATGACGGAAGCTTGGGTCAGGCGCTCGAGCTCCACTTCAACCTTTATATACAGGTCCTTTATCTGCTGTTCGCGGTCGGAATTTATTTGATGTTCATCAACAAAAAGACGAATATCGAGACCGTACTGCTGCCGCTTGTAGCGCTCGGAGGCTTTGGGTATCACCTGCTGTTTGAAGGCAAATCGCAGTATGTGCTGACTTATATCCCGCTGCTCATACCGGTCGCGGCGTATTCGCTCAACACGATACTCGAGGGTGATTACAGCAAGGTAAAGGCTGTCATCGCGAAGATAAACAAAAAGGTCGAGCATAAAAAGCCGGCTAAAAAGTAAAACAAAGGGTGCTTCAAAATTTGAAGCACCCTTATTGTTTATCCTGATCATCTTTATTTTCTTTTTCTTTTTTATCCTTTGGCTTGATCCCGAAGAACTTGACTGCCTTGCGCTTTGCGAGCCTGTAGGCTCCGCGGAAAACCCTGGTGTGATACCAAAAGCTGACATACAAGCGGTAAAAGATCGCGTCTGTCGTGTAGGCTTTGCCCTTGCGGTAAAACGCCGTTACAACGCCGATTATGTCGCTGTCCTTAACGCCGTGCTCCTTGCGGAACTGGTTGTCGCCGCACATAACGTATGAACCGTCGTTGTCAAAATCAATGACCCTGTGCAGCACAAAAGTGCCGTTGGAGCGCCTGTACAGCGGAAGATCATAGAGATGAAGCCTCCCCTTCGGCTTTGATAGAACAACGATGTCTTCCCCGTCGCGCAGCATCGGCAGCATACTTTCGCCGTGAGGCGTAAAGGTCACCGTACCGCCCGCGTCGAGCTTTTCGATTATTACATCTATAAGATCCTTTAACTGCGCTTCCTTACTCGAGCACATCGGCATCCCTTACCTTTTGAATAAACACATCAACATCCTTTGCCGCCCTGTCGGGAGCAACGTCGTATTCCTCGAGCAAAGCGCTGACAAGGTCCTCCCTCTCGGCTCCCTGCTGGAGCTTTTCAAAGAGGAACGCGCCTGTCTCGTTAAGATTGATGATACCGTTAAAATCAAGCGTCATACTGTTAACTGGAACTACGATATACGAATCCGCGACCTTGCGCAAAATAAAGTTTTCTTTGATTTTCATAATATTACCGCCTTTATTGTCTAACTCATTATAATATAAAACCGATCAAAATGCAAGTAAGCAGAAAAAACGCCGGCGTTTTTGCCGGCGCTTTTATGTTATAGTGTGTATTTTTCTTTATAATCGTCGTACTGGTTCTCAAACTTTTTGCCCTGGCGCTCACGGACGGTGTTGAGATACTCGTGAGTTTCAAACGCGTCCTCGCGGATCTCGATCATAGCGACCGCAATGTTAGAGCAGAGGTCGGAGACGCGCTCGAGGTTGGTGACGATATCGTTGAACACGATACCCTGGTTCAATGAGCAGATCTCCTTTTTAAGTCTT
>JBGULZ010000358.1:0-3904 GCA_045116595.1 Ruminococcus sp.
TGTATAGCGATTATAACAATCATAGTTATTATAGTATAATCGTTCGTTATCTTTATTCTTTTTTGGAATTATAACAATAAAGTAATAAAAAAATAAAGGGAGCCTGAGCCCCCTTTTATTTTATAATTATTTAACCGATTATCCTACAACATTGAGCAGAACGCCCGCGGCAACGGCTGAACCGATAACTCCCGCAACGTTCGGGCCCATTGCGTGCATAAGCAAGAAGTTGCCGGGATTCTCCTGCTGGCCGACCTTCTGCGAGACCCTCGCCGCCATAGGTACAGCCGAAACACCAGCCGAACCGATCAGCGGATTGATCTTGCCGCCTGTTACCTTGTACATTATCTTGCCGAACAGTATACCGAACGCCGTGCCCATACAGAACGCGATAAGTCCGAGCACGATGATCTTAATTGTGTCGAATTTAAGGAAGTTCGTGCCCGAGGCGGTAGCGCCGACAGTGAGTCCGAGGAAGATAGTGATGATATTCATAAGCTCGTTCTGCGCCGCCTTCGCGATACGGTCGACCACTCCCGACTCCTTGAACAGGTTGCCGAGCATAAGCATTCCGACAAGCGGCGCGGCGTCGGGCAGGAAGATCGCGATAATGATAACGACGATGACCGGGAACATTATCTTCTGTAATTTTGAGACGGGTCTGAGCTGCTCCATAACGACCGCGCGCTCCTTTTTGGTGGTGAGGAGCTTCATAATAGGCGGCTGGATTATCGGAACAAGCGCCATATACGAATACGCCGCGATAGCGATAGAGCCGAGCAAGTGCGGCGCCAGCTTGGTGGTGACGTAAATAGCCGTGGGGCCGTCAGCGCCGCCGATGATGCCGATAGCGCCGGCTTCGCTCTCGGTAAAGCCGAGGAACATAGCGCCCGTAAAGGTCACGAATATGCCGATCTGAGCCGCGGCGCCGAGGATAAGGCTCTTGGGGTTGGCGATCAGCGGACCGAAGTCGGTCATACAGCCGATGCCGAGGAAAATGAGCGGCGGATAAATGCCGAGCTTAACGCCCTGATACAGATAGTAAAGCAAGCCGCCGTAGGTCGGGTTTTCGTAATACGTAACGCCGTTGACGACCTGAGTCGCGTGCCCGGCGGTGTTGAAACCGGCGGCTTCAGCCTGTTGTTGAGTCAGCAGCTCTACCGACGGCGGGCTCATGATCTCCGGATATAAGTTGACGAGCAGCATACCGAAGGCTATCGGCAACAGCAAAAGCGGCTCGTACTGCTTTTTTATCGCGAGATAAAGCAAAACGCACGAGATAGCGATCATCACGTAGTTTTGCCAGCTCAGATTCATAAGACCCGAGCTTTCGTAAATACCTTTTACAGCGTTGAGAAAGCCGTTGATTATTTCCATAAATTATCCTTCCTCTCTGCCTAAAACGGTCTTGTGTTTTCGATCACGCCGGCATTTGCCCACGCGGAACGCTTGGCGCGCGATCTTTTTACGCTTTTTATCTTTACCTTTTCGCTGCCGCCGTACATAGTAGCGACAGCTGCCGAGATCACCGCGATGACCTCCTCGGGAATCTCGCCGCTCTCGGGCTCGCGGGCAGGCGCTCCGAAAACGACCACCTTTTCGGCGGCAGGCTTTGGAGCTTCATCCGCCTTTTTGGTTTTTTTGAACTTTTTCTTTTTTCCTATCACCAATCCCGAGCGCTGCGCCTTGCCGACGAGCAAGCTGTAGATCTTTACTATTATGATAAGAAAAATAAGCATAGCAAATACGACTAAAAAGCCCGTAAGGATAACCTTTACCGAGGAAACGCCCTTTTCCGCAAACGAAAGCTCGCCGAGAATATCCATCGGCGCTAAAGCGGACAGCATATACCCCACCTCCAAATTAATTAACATACATAACTATTATAATAGATTACGAAAGTTTTTTCAATATGCAAAGTTTGCGCCGTGTCGTATTAACTTGCGGAAATGAAGCAACGGCGACCGCGAGGGTCGCCGCTGTTATTGATTTAGCAGTTATTTATTGTGCATTAAATATAAATGTATGGAAACAAAAATATTTGTCCGAGACATACCACTTTAATGGAGGTAGATACAAAAAATAATCAATTTCCGAGATATCGTCGGGATATTCATGATACAACGGAGATAAATCATATGATTCAACCTTTTCATCGGTCATATCTTCAGCAAATATCAGAAGATCGGTTTCGTTGAATACCGATATTTCTTCATCCCTCATCTCAACGGTAAGTGCTGTTCCGTCAAGCCTCCATGTTCCTCTAAGCGTATGAGAAGAGGAACTATCGTCAACCGCGTTGTTCAAATCCATTGACCATGTTCCGTCCTCTTTAAGCTCGAGCAGCCACTCATAGTCGAGCTTCATTGAAACGTCGTCTTCGTGAACCGAGTAAATCCACTTGTGCGAGGTAAGCAATTCTCTCAAATCCCTTTTTTCGACTTCGTCCGGTTTCTTAACGTAATATTTATATACCTTTGAGAACGGGCTCCAATTTCCGTATTTATCCAACGCTCTTACTTGGAAATAATATGTATTTCCGCCGCTTAATTGCATTGATTTATAATTATACCTTCCGTCTATATCATCAACGATACTATGCGTCCAATAGCCGTCTCCCGCCTTTTGAACGTAAAAATAATATTTCTCACATTCAGACGGATATGACCAGATAACGCTTGTATACTCACTGTTTTGCGTATCTTGTGAAGCGACTTCAATAACCGGCGAATTTATCGGAGCCAATCCCGCAAGTGCGTAATCTACCTCTGACCACGGACCTGCGATATTTCCGTTCATCGGGCGCACCTGAACAGCATAAAATTCGCCGTAAGTGGGATTTGGAACATTATAATACCTGTTCTTTACATCGCGAAAATTCCACGCTTCATCGGAAAGCCGCTTAAAGGCTAATCTATAATGAGAAACACCCTTTATGCTGTTCCAGTTGATATTGAGCTTGTTATTTATATTATTAATGCTTGTTACAGTTGGTTTGTAGAGTGTTGTGATCGACTTAGTGTTGCTCCACGAGCTATAATACGCGGTTTTGCCGATCTTGTTAACGGTTCTGACCTGATAGTAGTAGACCGTTCCGCAAACAATGCTCTTGTCATTGTAAGACTTTGTGTTACCGCCGCCGACATAGATGTAAGTATAGCTCTTGTCGCCAAGTTTTTTCTTAGCGATCTGATAGCCCGTTGCTCCGCCCGAGCTTCTCTGCCAGCCGATCGTTACCGTCGCGTTTGAGTTATACGCCGTGCTCTTAAGCGATACCGATGCCGCTCCGCCCGCGGCGCCGGCGGACATTGTCGAAGCACCGACGAGCATTACACTGAAAGCAATGATCAGCGCAAGTGTTACCGATATGATTTTTTTCATATTTTTCACCCTTTCTTTTTTGAATATATTTTTAATAGAATCATACACAGATTCTATTTCTTCAACTTAATTATATCATATTGGTTTTTGTATGTACATCATACATTGTGTAGAATTTTTGCTCTATTTTTTTGAGCAGGGTGCACAATGGTTTCCGAGTTCGCTGATGCTCAAGAAAACCCCTCTATTAATAAAACGCTTTAAACCCCCGTTTTGGTTTCATTTTTTTTGAAATTTTTTAAAAAAATTTTTAAAATCTGCAAAAAGGCTCCCCCGACAGGCAATGTCGTCAACTTAAGGTTTTTCGTAGGGGCGAACCCGTGTGTCCGCCCGCAGATAGGAAATGCTTGCCGACCTTCGCGGAGGTCGCCCGGAAACGCCCGAAGGGCGGGGGAAATACGACCACAGTATTGATCGGCTATAAACTTAACGGTGTATTTATTGATAATTGATATTGGAGCAGGTGGAGCAGGTAAAAAATTAGATTCTTTAAAGAGCTAAAAATTGGAAGGGCTATTATTCG
>JBGULZ010000359.1:0-3432 GCA_045116595.1 Ruminococcus sp.
ATGTTCTCACCGATCGGCGAGTATAACCAAACCACTATCCGCGAGGCGTTCGGACTTCCTCAGCCCGAAAACGTTACTCTCGACACAACGGTACCCGTACGTCCGCCCGTAATGTGCGCCGGATGTCCGCACCGCGGCTTGTTCTACACGCTCTCTAAGCACAAGATCACCTGCCTCGGCGATATCGGCTGCTATACGCTCGGCTCGGCTGCTCCCTTGTTCGCTCTCGATTCAACGCTCTGTATGGGAGCTTCCGTTTCGGGGCTCCACGGCTTTAACAAGGCAGGCGGAAAAGAGACCGAGGAAAAATCGGTCTGCGTTATCGGCGACTCTACCTTTATGCACTCGGGTGTAACGGGTCTTATAAATATCGCGTACAACGCTTCAAATTCGACCGTCATCATCCTCGATAACTCTATCACGGGTATGACAGGCCACCAGCAGAACCCCACAACGGGCAAGAACATCAAGGGCGAGCCCGCTTTGGCTGTCAATCTTGAGGAGCTCTGCAAATCTATCGGCATAGACCGCGTAAGGGTAGTTGACCCCTACAATCTCAAGGAGTGCGAGGACGCTATCCTCGAGGAGCTCAGCGTCGACGCTCCGAGCGTGATAATTTCGCGCAGACCGTGTATGCTGCTCAAATATGTCAAGGCAAAACCGCCCGTTAAGGTAAACAACGACAAGTGCGTAGGCTGCCGTCAGTGTATGAAGCTCGGCTGTCCCGCAATCAGCTTTAAGGATAAAAAGGCAGTTATCGACTTTACTCAGTGCGTAGGCTGCGACGTCTGCACACAGCTTTGCCGTGTGGGCGCGATCGAGAAAGGGGAGAGATAAATGGAAACTAAAAATGTAATGATCGTCGGCGTAGGCGGTCAGGGAAGTCTCCTCGCGAGCAAGCTGCTCGGCAAGCTGCTCACTCAGGAGGGCTATGACGTAAAGGTAAGTGAAGTGCACGGAATGAGCCAGCGCGGCGGTTCCGTAGTAACATATGTCCGCTTTGGCGACAAGGTTTATTCTCCCGTTATCTCAAAGGGAGAGGCGGACTTCATCGTATCGTTTGAAAAGATCGAGGCGGCGCGTTATGCCGATACCCTCAAAAAGGACGGCAAGATCATCGTTAATTCTCAGATGATCGACCCTATGCCCGTTATCACGGGCGCTGCCGAGTACCCCGAAAACGTACTCGACGAGCTCAAGGACAAGGGTGTGTTCGTCGACGAGCTCGACGCTCTGTCGCTTGCGCAGCAGGCAGGCAACGCGCGAAGCGTAAATATCGTACTTATGGGCAGACTTGCCAAGTACTTCCACATAGACCATGACAAGTGGATAGAAGCTATCAAGGTTTCGGTAAAGCCTCAGTTTGTTGACGTGAACTTAAAGGCTTTTGAATTGGGTTATAGATCATAAGAATAATACCGAAATAGTAAATCATAAGGAGTGATTACAATGGGAAATTATTTTCAGCCCGAAGTCGAGACGATGTCCCGCGAAAAGATACGCTCGATTCAAAATGAAAAAATCGTCAAGCAGGTCAAGCATGTGTATGAAAACGTCAAATACTACCGCGACCTGATGGACGAAAAGGGGGTAAAACCCGAGGATATCAAGGGAGTAGAGGATATCAAAAAGCTTCCGTTTTTATCAAAGGCTGATCTGCGCGAGGCGTATCCTTACGGACTTTTGGGCACTGACCTGAAAAACTGCGTCAGGATCCATTCCACCTCGGGCACAACGGGAAAGCGCGTTGTCGCTTTCTACACGCAAAACGACGTAGACCTCTGGGATGAATGCTGCGCGAGGGCGCTTTCCGCCGCGGGCGGAACACCCGAGGACGTTGTTCAGGTTTGCTACGGCTACGGCCTGTTCACCGGCGGACTCGGTATCCACGGCGGCTCTCACAAGCTGGGAAGCCTGACGCTTCCGATGTCGTCGGGCAACACCGAAAGACAGATCCAGTTTATGATGGACCTTAACGCTACCATTCTCTGCTGCACACCGTCATACGCCGCTTATATCGGCGAGACGCTCGCGGAAAAAGGCTACAAGCCCACCGATAACAAGCTCAAGGCGGGTATCTTCGGAGCCGAGCCCTGGACAGAGGAAATGCGCAGAAGCATCGAGGAGAGCCTCGGCATCAAGGCTTACGACATCTACGGCCTGACCGAGATCAGCGGCCCCGGCGTCGCGTATGAGTGCGAGGAACAAAACGGAATGCACATCAACGAGGATCACTTCTATGTTGAGGTCATCGACCCCGACACGGGCGAGGTGCTCCCCGAGGGCAGCAAGGGCGAGCTCGTGTTCACCTCTCTTGACAAAGAGGCGTTCCCGCTGCTCAGATACAGAACGCGCGACATCTGCGTGCTCAACCACGAAAAATGCTCCTGCGGCAGAACCTTCGTAAGAATGACCAAGCCGATGGGCAGGTCGGACGATATGATGATCATCCGCGGCGTAAACGTATTCCCGAGCCAGATCGAGACCGTTCTGCTCAACGAGGGCTACACGCCGAACTACCAGATCGTAGTTGACCGCGTAAACAACAGCGATACTCTCGACATCTATGTTGAGCTTGCTCCCGAGCAGTTCTCGGATATCGTATCCGTCAACCTCAAAAAGGAGAAGAAGCTCGAAAGCGCTATGCGCACAATGCTCGGTATCGGACCGCGTATCCACCTTGTACCGCCCAAGACCATCACAAGGTCAGAGGGTAAGGCGGTAAGGGTCATCGACAACCGTAAGCTGCACGACTAAGGAGGAAAAAGCTATGGCGATCCATCAAATTTCAGTTTTTGTAGAAAACAAGCCGGGCAAGCTGGTCGGGATCATTGAAGAGCTTGCCGAGCAGAATATCAACATCCGCGCCAGCAGTATTGCCGACACCACTGATTTTGGTATTTTCAGGCTTATCACCAACGACTTTGACAAAACTCAGGAGATCCTTTCAAAGAACAACGTGACGAACGTGACAAAGGTCATCGCCGCAAAAATGGAGGACAAGCCCGGCGCTCTTTACAGGGTAGTCGACGCGCTCTCGTTGGCGGGCATAAACATTGAGTATATGTACGCGTTCACCGCGTCCGAGACCTTCGGCGCGTATGTGGTGTTCAGAGTCGACGACGTAGAGGCGGCTCAAAAGCTCCTCGACGAAAAAGGCATCTCGACCCTCGACGACGAGGATATCCTTGATATGTAGAGTTAAGAGTTTAGAGTTAAGAGTTTAATTTTTAAGCCTCCCCTAAAGCACTATCGTGCGTCAGGGGAGGCTTCGTTTTGCTTGCAAAATGACGGAGGGGCATTCGTTTCCGTCAGTGCAAGTTTTCATTTTTAATTGTAGGGGCGACCTTAGCACGTCGGCAAACCTTTTGTCACTTCGTGACATTTCCCTTAAAAAGGGAATCACCTTTTGGGCTTCGCCCATTTCCCCTG
>JBGULZ010000360.1:0-4541 GCA_045116595.1 Ruminococcus sp.
AAGCCATTTGCTGCGCAAAATCGAGAGCGCGGTAGACTTTAAGAAAATCTACGATTTTGTAGAGGACTTGTATTGCACCGACAACGGCAGACCGAGTATTGACCCGGTTATCTTGTTCAAGATGGTTCTCATCCAACATCTTTACGGCATAAGATCACTTCGCCGTGTAGCTGATGAAGTATCATTAAATATCGCCTATCGTTGGTTTTTAGGCTACGCGATCAATGAACCAACGCCGCACTTTTCCACATTGAGCTACAATTTCCGTCATCGCTTTAACGAGGAAACCGTTGACAAGATATTTAACTGGATACTTGACGAAATCGCGAATGAAGGCTACCTGAATCCTGAAGCTGTATTCATAGACGGAACACACATCAAAGCGAACGCTAACAAAAACAAGAAAATCAAGGAGCAGGTGCCGGTCGCAGCAAAAAGATACGCGGAAGAACTGCTCGAAGAAATCAACGCAGACCGCGAAGCGCACGGTAAAAAGCCGTTTGATGATGAACAAAAGCCGCCTAAATCGAAGAATCAGCAAAAGAAAAACAACACCTCAAAGAAGAAACTGAAACGCCGCAAGAAAGAAGAAAAAATGAAAGAGGTCACCAAAAGCACGACCGATCCCGAAAGCGGACTATTCGTAAAAGGCGAACACAAGAGGCAGTTCGCGTATGAAGCGCATACAGCCTGCGAGAAAAATGGTTATGTGGTAGGCGTAGAAGTAACTCCCGGCAATGTTCATGACAGCGTAGCTTTTGATGATGTATATGACGAAGTAGTAGAAAAGTATCCCGAAGTAGAAACAATCGTAGCAGACAGCGCATACAAAACCCCGCACATTTGCAAGAAGGTATTTGACGACGGCAGAGTATTGTCTACCGCCTACAAAAGACCGATGACAAAGAAGGGCAATCACCCTTGGTATGAATACGTTTACGATGAGTTTTATGACGCGGTGATTTGTCCTGCAAACCAAATGCTGAGATATTCCACAACAAACCGCGACGGTTATCGTGAATACAAAAGCGATCCGCATATATGTATGAATTGCCCGACAAGACATCTTTGCACAGCTTCAAAGGATTGCGTAAAAATCGTGACCAAGCATATCTGGCACGACTATGTGGAACTTGCCGAGGATATTAGGCATACACCCGAATACGCGGAGTTGTACAAAGAACGAAAAGAGAAAATCGAGAGAGTATTCGCGGACGCAAAAGAAAAACACGCAATGCGTTACACTCCGTACAGAGGCTTGACAGCAGTGAGAAATTGGGTCAAGCTTAAGTTTGCTGCCATGAATTTGAAAAAATACGCGATACACAAAGATTTTGATAGGAAGCGAAGGGAATACTATGATAACTTTTCCTCTGCGTTTTCGTGTTTGGCAACTTTCATTATGAAACAATTAAAACCCGAAATCCAGTTCTCCTGAATTTCGGGTTTTTCTACAGACTGTAAAACGCAGCTCTGAATGGGCTGCGTTTTTTGCGCTATGTTGCGCCGAAAATCGCCCTGTATGCGGTTTGCAGCGAAAAACAGATCGAAAAAACAATTTTTTCAAAAAAGTCTTTTCATTTTACCTGATTAAAGCTATAATAGGGTTGACGGTAGATGTCAAACAATGCTCCGCAATATCAGATAAAAGATTCTTCCGCAAAGAAGGGATAAAATGAAAAAAGTAAAAGGCAGCATATGGATGTCGGTGATCGTGCTCGGTATCCTTCTGCTGCTCGGCTGGACGGTATGGCAGAACTTGAGGGTATCCGAGCGTATCGACAACTCCGTCAAATCAACCACCATGCTCGAAGGCGAATACTCGCTTGACGGCGGTGAATGGAAGTCCATAGATAACACAAAGCCTATAAACGAGCATTTTCACAAGGCTGTATTCAAGGGAAATTTCACCAAACAGGTCAAAGCCAACCACACCACGACGATGGATATAGTATCCAAAAACGTGTGGTACACGCTCTATGACAGCAGCGGTGAGGTCTTGGATGAGTACAGGCGAAGCCCCGAAGATATGGAAGAAGGCTCCGGCTACATGGCTGAAAAAATGATCAACACGCCCGGCTACTATATCATGACAGAATATGTTCAGATAGAGCCCGAGTATAAAAGCGACGATAAGTTCACGCTGGTGGTAGAGTATCCCTATGAGCTTGATACAGAGAGCTTCTCCGACTGTTTTTACGTTATGACGAGTTATTCCGACGGACTGTATCTCAATTTCTTTTTTGAGATATTGCCTGCCGGTCTGATGTTCCTGCTGGTATGCTTCTTCGGCGTATTCTTTTTCCCCATAGCGAGCGGGCTGCTGGGACGGATCGATTTTCGATATATCGCTTTCGGAATACTGTGCTTTTTTGCGGGTCTGTTCATGGTCGTTAACAAAATCAGCGGATATATGAATCTGTGGATTATCGATCCCACCGTGTGTATGATGACGGATAAGCTCGCGGGCTGTTTCTTTGCGATCGCCGTACTGATCTATCTGCGCTCGCTGCTGCGCGGAAAGGCCGTCAAAATAATTGCGAACTTCGTTATTACGGCATTTTTTGCACTTACGGTTCTCTGTGTTATCCTGCATGCTGCAAATACGGCGGATATGATGGCGACCGCAGGGATCAGATATCTTGCCGTGATCGTGCTTGCTGCGATCATGACCGTGCTGCTGTGTATCGAGATCCGCGGCAAAAGGGGTTTTGTTCTCATTGATTATTTGATTTCATGGCTGCCGCTGGGCATTTTTCTGATGATCGATATGTTTGACTTCTATCTGCATATCTCCGGCACCCATTATCTGCAGATCGGTCTTGCCGTTACTATACTGTATCAGATGGTGCGGTTCGGTATCGATTTCCACCGTCAGTACAAGGAGGCAATCCGGTATCAGCAGGTACAGCGAGAGCTGTATGAAGCAAAGGTCAGCGTGATGGTCAGCCAGATCAGACCGCACTTTATGTACAACGCATTGAGCTCGATCGCTATCCTGTGCAAGCTTGATCCCGACACTGCTTATAACGCGACGGTAACCTTCTCGGATTATCTGCGCGGCAATATGGATTCGCTCAAGCAAACCGCGCCCGTACCGTTTGAAACCGAATTAGAGCATTTGAAAAAATATTTGTATATAGAAAAACTGAGGTTCGATGATGAGCTGAAAATCGAGTATGACATACAGGATACCGATTTTGAGATACCGCTATTGTCCGTTCAGCCTTTGGTCGAAAATGCTGTTAAGCACGGAGTAGGGCAAAAAGAAGGCGGCGGTACCGTAAAAATATCAACACGCGACACCGGAACTGCCCATGAGGTCATAATTGAAGACGACGGCGTCGGCTTTGACACAAACGCCAAAAAGGACGACGGCAGATCCCATGTGGGAATGGAAAACACCAAAAAACGTCTTTATGATATGTGCGGCGGAGAAGTTATCATCACAAGTGAGATAGGTAAAGGTACGACCGCTAAAATGATCATCCCGAAAAAGGAGGAACCCGAAAAATGAGAATACTGTGTGTTGACGACGAGCCGCTGATGCTCAAAATGCTTGAGATGGCGGTCAAAGAAGCAAAGCCCGACGCGGACGTGACCGCGTACAAAAAGCAGGCTGATCTTTTGGAAGACGCAAGGCAAAACGGCTGCGACGTTGCTTTCCTCGACATCCATATGCGCGGAATGAACGGCGTAGAGCTTGCAAAGGAGTTAAAAGCCGTAAACCCGAAGATGAATATTATTTTTGTCACAGGCTTTTCGGAGTACACCGGTGACGCGATGAGCCTGCACGCCTCGGGCTATATAATGAAGCCCGTCACCAAGGAGAAGATAGAAAAAGAGCTTTCCGACCTTCGATTCCCGATCGTACCGAAAAGCAACGCGCTGCTGAGAGTGCAGTGCTTCGGCAACTTCGACGTATTTCTCCCCGACGGCTCGCATATGCACTTTGAACGGCAGCGTTCAAAGGAAGTGTTCGCTTATCTTGTGCACCGCCAGGGCAGCTCCTGCACTACCAGAGAGTTAGCGGCAGCGCTGTTTGAGGACGAACCGTTTGATACCAAACAGAAAAACCACATTCAACAGCTTATTTACGCAATGATAAAAAGTCTTAAAGCGGTCGGTGCGGAGGAGGCGGTAGTGCGCAGCTACAACGCCCTTGCGGTCAATCCCGACGTGCTCGACTGCGATTATTACCGCTTCAAGGAGCTCGACGCCGGCGCGGTCAACGCCTATCAGAACGAATACATGAGCCAGTATTATTGGGCTGACTTTTTATATGACGAAGACTTATATTGATATACCGAGACCGCTCCGAACTCAACTGAGTCCGGAGCGGTCGATTGTTTATCTGCTTTTATCTTTTGAGATCGAACAGTCCTTAAAAGGGATCTGCAACTTTTTTATTGCCTCACATATCGTTCGATTACTTATAGTAGTTCATGTTCACGCCGCGCTGCAGGAAATCACTGTTCATGAAGTACCAGTCGGAGAAATTACCTCTGCCGTCTCTGAAGCGGCAATCGCTGTTCGGGCTG
>JBGULZ010000361.1:0-1716 GCA_045116595.1 Ruminococcus sp.
AGGGTCATCATAAAGACGAGTATAAAAGTTATTATTCGTTTCATATTCTGATCCCTTCAAGTTTTTTTATACGGCGAAAAGCCCGCCTTACTCACACGAGCCGTAAATCTGCTGAAAAACATCATCAGATACTTCTTCGGAAAAGTAGATTTTATATATGTAACCACCCGCAAATTCTTGATAAGAACCAGGTTCTGGTTCAAACCAAATATACTTTAGCAATCTCCTCTCATGATTTGCGGAAACTAAATCTATACCGTACACTATACCGACCCCCGGACCGATTTCGTTGTGTATGGTACGAACTCCTTGAAAAGAACTGCTGTAAGCATTTTTTTCAATCGTTTGCTTATCATATTCATCATCTAACGGGTTAACGTGACTTTGAAAAGCCATGACCGTTTTTGCTCCGTTTTCATTGGTTGTATAAAAATAGAGCAAGCCGTTTTCCGTCGATGCGGCTTCCCAGTCTTGGGGATAAGAAAAGGAATGTTCGTTTGGAAAAACATAGCTTTTCCAATTTGCGTAATCAAATCTTTGGTTGGCACAACCGGCGCACAGCAAGAGGGCGGTCAATGCGAGTAATAAAGCTACTAAAATTTTTTTCATGTTGATGTCTCCTTGCTGCCGCTTTTGGCAGCTTACATCTGATAGCGCGCGATCATCTGTCCGATTTGCAGGATATTGCTCTTGCCTGCAAACTCAAAGCGCACCTTGCCCAAGCCGCTGTACCACAGCTCCAGCTCACTGTCGATATCGCCCACACCGGCGGTCTCCACCGAATAAGCGGACAGCTTGGCATAGGGGAGAGAGCTGTAGTTACGCTTTTTGCCGGTCATACCCTGCACGTTCACGGCGATCGCGCGTTTGTCGGTAAATATCACGCAGTCGCGCACGCTTTTGTAGGCGGAGATCACCTGTTCGCCGTCAATGAGCAGCGGCTCGACCAGCGGCATCACGCTCTGCGTGTCGGTTTGCTTCAGCTTAAATACACTGCCGTTTTGAAAATCAATCATCGTTTTGACTCCTTACCGTTTTGTTGGCTTCATTATACACGATTTGCACAGCAGATTCAAGCGGTTTCTGCTTTATTTCCTTCGACATCTTTCGCCAAAGCACCGTCCGTTGCCGGAGGATAGAGAGCGTTTAAGGAAGATAGCTGCCGTCATATTCCGTTGCTCCTCCATAGTAATTATATAGGTCATAGTAATACGTTTCCGTATTCGCCTTGCCGTTTTTTGTCACGCCGATCTCCTCCAGCACCTTGCGCGTTTGCGTGTATTCCTTGGGAACGATGATGTCGATGCCTTGAACGCCGTTCAGGGCAATTGCCGATTCGGAGGGCATCATCAGCGCAAACGCCGTGATGCTGCTGTGTGGGACGGTCTGCTTGGTGTAGATGACCATCTGATAGCCGTCTCCGTCAAAATCATTGGAAATGCCGTGCTCCTTAGCGTCCGCCTGAACCGCCTGCAGCAGCTTTTGGGGCTGATCGCCGTTGGACGGCACATTTTTTACGCTATATGGGATGCCGCCAATGTTGATGTAGGTGGACTCCACGTCCTCGATCCCGATTTGCAGGATGCCGCTGTATTTTTTGAGATAGCCGGCGCTGTTCGTGATGGGGCTCATGTAGTTGGCGGCAAAATAATCCGTATAAATGTCATAGCTGCTCTCGTCGGCGTCGTCGTAATACATGATGCTGTCCATTATCCA
>JBGULZ010000362.1:0-1651 GCA_045116595.1 Ruminococcus sp.
CATTATTATTCCCCTTTAGAATTATAAATATATAATTTATATTATTCATTCAAATATATTTTAATATATCGGCTATCAAAATGCAAGTCTTTTTTGATAACCTTGCAAAAATCAGGATATTCACAAAAGAAAACAGGCTCACCTTGCAAAAGCTTGGTGAGTCTGTTGCATTTCTTGTAATTTTGACTGCTATCAATAATACTGATAATAGTAGTAATTCTTGCGGCCGCGTTTTCTGCCTGTGATGCAGCCTACCTTTATAAAGCCCAATATCTTCGCGTCGGCGAGTTTCATACTGTCGAGGATGTTCTGGACGTCGCCGTGAGTGGTCGAGCGCTCGCGCAAAACCACCACAAAGCCCGCGACAAGATCCTTGAGCAGCAGCGCGTCGGCTACGACTCCGATAGGCGGAGTATCAAAGATGATGTAATCGTACTCCTCATAAAGCTTTTTGATAAGGTCGGTGAACCTTGACGAACAGAGAAGCTCCGAGGGGTTGGGCGGTATGGTTCCCGAAGGAAGGATGTCGAGGTTCGGGAGCACATTTCTGTGGACTACATCCTCATAATCGACCATCTTACCGATGATATTTGAAAGCCCCGCTGTGTTCTCTACCTTGAAAACATTGTGGATATTCGGGCGGCGGAGATCGCAGTCAACGAGCAATACGCGCTTTTCCATCTTTGAGAAGGAGATGGCTAAGTTGGCGGATACCGTACTTTTACCCTCGCCCTTTGAGTAGCTTGTTACCGCAAAAAGCTTGTCATCGTCGGCGGAAAGCGAAAACATAATGTTCGATCTCGCAGCCTTGTACGACTCTACGATAGCGAATTTGCTCTTGTCGGAGATGGTCTCAGTGCGCATCTCCGCGTTGCTGTTCTTGTTTTTCTTACCAAGTTTTATCTTCAATTTCCGTCACCCCCCTAACTGTCAAAGTCCGGGATCTCGGCAAATACCGGGACCTTATAGATCTCTGAGAGATCTTCGTCGGGCTTGATCGTTGTGTCGACAAGCTCAAGGAGGATCGAGATAACGCAAGCGAGGATAAGACCGATGGCGGCGCCAATGAGCGCGCTCCTAACCTTATCGGGAGAAATCGGCGAACCGGGCTCCTTTGCAGTTCTGATAATACCAATCTGGCCGTAATCAAAGTGCTTTGAGTAAACCTCTATGCACTTTTCGCTGATCTGATTGGCAACGTTAGCGCATTTTTGCGGGTCGCTGCCGTTTACGGTTATCGTAATGTAAAACGTGTTCTCGTTTACTTCCATAGTAACCTTGCAGCCGTCATAAAGCGCTGTGATCTCATCCGAGTTCTGGAAAAGCGTAACGCAGATACCGGCGAGCGAGTTTGAACCGCTGATATCCGAGCTGAATATCTTCTTCGCCTGGGCGTTGTTGCTCGAGTTGTTGTTTGCGCCGTTTTGAGCGTCGGTCGGCTTTGTAGAATCCTGATCCGACGTTTTAGCCTTATCGTAGTTCTGAACAAATATCATCGCGGATGTGCTGTACATCGGCTTGACTATTATGCTTGAATACAAAAAGAATAACAGTCCCATTACAGCTGCCGCAGCGAGAATAAACACGATCCTGTGCAAAAGGATAGCGAGTATTTTTTGAATCGTAATGTTTCCGGGCATTTTGGGTCTCC
>JBGULZ010000363.1:0-3299 GCA_045116595.1 Ruminococcus sp.
CCGTGGGCAATGTTCCGTTCGGTGAACTTGGCTTCCGGGATACAGTCCATGAAACAACAAAGCTTCATGATTATTTCTTTGCGGAAACGCTTGATAATGTAAGCGTGAACTATGGGTAGTTTTTAATCTTCAATCCAACAAAATAGCTTTTGAGTATCAATCGATCATTTTTTGATTGCCCCTGCTTGTTCAGCGAGGGCATTATTTTTGTTTTTCAGCGGCTTATCGATCAGCTTGTAGTAGATGTGAATATCACGAGGGATAGCTTTCTTTCTCGGATTTTCATCTATCGTAATATACTCGATCAGGTCAAGTGCCATCTGTCTTGTAAGCTCCTCAGCACCTGCATACGACTTCAAACGGCGGATATATTCGTCTACATCGGCTTCGTCCTGCTTTGCCATATCAGTACACTTCTGCATTTCATCGCTCTCAGCCTGCAAAGACTTCTTTTCGGTCTGATACTTGTCGAGCAAGGAGAACGCCATATCTTCGGGCATCTTGCCTGTAACCTTGTCCTCATACACACTTGCGATCAGCCTGTCAAGCTCTGCGATACGTTTGTTGATGTCACGGAGCTTTTTCTTGTCACCGCTGTGTTGTTCTGCATAAAGCCCCTGCTTTCTTGCAAGATACTTTTCTCTTGCCCTATCATCGTTCATCACAAAGTCGATCTGACGCTTGATGTCGGCAAGAACAATATCCTGAAGTGCGTGTGCGGTTATGAAATGTGAGGAGCAGTATTTCTTGCCAAATCTCGCATACTGTCCGCAGGAATAACCCGTAACGGTGCTTTTACGCTTGGCAGAACCAGCCTGCTTGAACTTTGAACCGCAGTCCGCACAATAACACAGACCTGTCAGCGGAAGTGTATTGCCTTGCTTTGTCATCTTGCCCGTACTTACGGACGCTTCAATCTCACGCACTTTATCCCACAATTCTCTGCTGATGATTGGCTCGTGATTGTTTTCAACGATCACCCATTCATCTTCTTCCTTGCGGATAACTTTGTGATTTTTGTAGCTAACCGTAGTCGTGCGGAGCTGGGCAAGGTTGCCGATGTAAATTTGATTGCGAAGTAAACGCTTTATCGTTTCCACGCTCCACAGGTGAAGACTGTAATGTGGCGTTTCTTTGTTCAGCAAGCTGTATCTGTAATCATCGGGAGTGAGGATACCCTCATCATTCAGCACTTGGGCGATACGCTTCATGTTGTAGCCTGCCGCCCTCATTTCAAAGATACGGCGTACAACAGCAGCGGCAACGGGATCAATCACAGGTGTACGCTTTTCATCATCGCCCTTGAAATACCCGTAGGACGCAAATGTCGTCCTATACTTGCCCGACTTTGCTCCCGATTCAACAACCGCCCTGATCTTCTTGGACGTGTTGGCGCTGTGCCACTCGTTAAAGACATTCATTATCGGCATCATGTCCATTCCCGAACTTGCGGAATTTGCAGTATCCACGTTGTCCGTGAGAGCGATGAAGCGAATGTTATACATTGGGAATATGTAATCTGTGTACTGTCCTACCTGGATATAATTACGACCAAATCTGCTCAAATCCTTGCAGAGTATCAGGTTTATTCTTCCCGTCTTGGCATCGTCGAGTAAACGCTGGACACCAGGTCTCTCGAACGTAGTTCCGCTAATGCCGTCATCTACATACTCGTCATAGAGCGTCCAGCCCTGCTGTGTAATGTACTCCGTGAGTATCTTTCTCTGGTTTTCTATCGAAAGGGATTCGCCGCTTCTTTCATCATCTTTTGAAAGGCGCATATACATCCCAACTTTGTATTCGGTCTGCTTTGGTAACATCAATAACTCCTTTCCTCCCAAAGCGACCTTATTCCATAAGACTATTATAGCGCACCTTATGGAATAAGGCAATAGGTTTTGGGAAAAATTTTTACGCTGTAACAGCCTTCGGAACAAGACCAAGCATTTCGCTCATCGCCTTATTCTCCGCATACTGATACATCACATCATTGATGTCACGATCACCAATAAAGTGACTATGCACAATGTATGTGCGTCCGTCCACCTCATAGGTGTTGACCTGAACGGGACAGTCCTTGTACTGCTCGTTCATCTCCTGCATTGTTCTGTTTTTCATAGCTTGTTACTCCTTTAGCTTCTCTATCTCTATGCTTTAGAGCGAGGGGATTGCTTTCTCTATCTGCCCCTCTTTTTGTTTGTGTTTGATTGTAGCTGTGCGGAACGGCAAGTGTCGTCCCATACACAGCTAACGTTTTGTTGTCGGTCTATATCTTAAACCGCATAGGGGTTAGACTTCTTATCAAAGAACGAAGTCTGTCCGTTAGCAACATCATCGTCTGAGTTATCGTCCGACTTGTTGTCAGCATTAGCAGAACTATCGTCAGCCAGTTCACTGATCTGCTCATAGGTCATACCACTTGCGGTCAGCTTACCGATGAGCGTATGCTCCGCAGTAACAGCGTCAACAAGCTCCTGCCCGTCCTTACCGTAAAGCTCGGAGAGCATATCGTAAGCGATCTGCTTGCTTTGCATAATGATCTTACGCTTGCGTTCAAGGGCAGCTCTCACCGCCTTGTCAGCGTTGTCGATCTTAGCCTGGTTGTCGTTCAGATTTCCGCGCATTCATTTCACCTCACTTCATCTGATATTGCAGGATACTCACATACCCCACGATAATATTATAGCGCGCAATAAAGCCGTTTGTCTACTGGTATTGCGCTCAAACTTTCTGTTTCATTAGAGTTTTGCGTTCGACAGAATGTTATGGGGAATTTCAAAAAGCTCCAGTGTGTTTGGCTTCACTTTTACCACTAATGATACAGAGAAACTATGACCTTCTACATATCAATACCAAAGTTTTAAGCCATTCGTTAAGTACCGCCGAGATATTCTCCGTTATGCACAAATACGTTATCCGAAAATCTTTAGAATTTTTGGCAGGCTATGCTTAACGAAGCCAAGATTATTTTGGTAATAACTTTTGAGGGATATTTTCACCAGACTGCCGCACTCCCAGCACGATAACTGCGCCGTACCAGATTACAATTTCAAGTGTGATGATAATAGAGAGCATCACGCAGGAGCGTGAGCGAATATAACCGCCGACACAAGCGGCGGAGATTGAAGTCGCATAGCTCCAAATTCGATGACGGAGCATCGAAAGCCTGCGAGATATGCAAATCCCACAGGCTGGAAAATATGCGCGACAGCGCAACAAAAATAACAAGCATTGTATTTTGCGCCGCACAGCGAGCGAAAATACCAAATGCTTGTTGGGGACACCCCAAGCCCCGAAAT
>JBGULZ010000364.1:0-8997 GCA_045116595.1 Ruminococcus sp.
CACAGCCGCACAGGAAAATCTTGTGCGGCTTTTAACTTAATAATGGGCCGTCGCCAAGCGGTAAGGCAACGGACTTTGACTCCGTCACGCGTGGGTTCGAATCCCGCCGGCCCAGCCAAAATAAAAACACCCATTTAGGGTGTTTTTATTTTGGCCGGCGGGATTCGAAGGCGACCGTGCCGAGCGCAGCGAGGTACAAACAGTCCGGAGGACTGTTTGTAGGGAGAGCGTTCTACAAAGTTATCCAATAAAACACGCCGCAAAAAACGAGCGGGAAGGATTCGCAAGCAGGAATATACGCCGGCCCAGCCAAAATAAAGGCACCCTGCTTGGGTGTCTTTATTTTTTTGCGGAAAAACGTATGATTTGAGCATAATATAAAGCATTATGATTATAATTGATCGAATTATTCAAAAATAAAATTCCTAACTATTTTTATTGCCAAAACCGTTTATGTGTGTTATAATAATTTTGTATGATTTTTTCAAAAAATTCACCGGAGTAATGATATGAAAGATTCACATGTAGGAAAGGGAATAAAAAAAATCGTTATCGGTCAGTATTCCTCGATCGTCGCAACGTCGCTTTTGGGGATCACATCGATTTTGCTAAATGTTTTTAAAATCAATACAAATCTTTTGAATAGCAATTTTTACGGCTTTCTTGTAGCCGCGAGCATTGTGATCGGTTTTGTATTTATCGGCTCTATGGTGATTTCGGTTTTATTCAGCTTTCTTGGATTTTATCAGGCGTCAAAGGAAGAGGATGACTTCAAAAAGGCTATGATATGCGCTGTTATTGTCGGAGTGTTTTCGCTGATCGGGTACTTTTTTCAGATCCCCAACGGAACAGTCTACACTATTTTCAGCGCGGCGAGTACTATCTTTGAGATGTTCGTGATGATATATTCGATATCCGGTCTTATAAATATCAGTGTCAGACAAAAGCGTACCGATTTGGTGGAAACGGGAGATAAGCTGTTAAAATTCCTTGTAATAACCTATATTATTTCTTCCATAGACACGCTTATTATAAGGATTTTTGAGCTGTCGACGCACGCGAAAATCATTTCGGTAGTAGTCGGTATTATAGATTTTGTACTCACGGTCATTCAATTTGTTCTTTATATCAGATATTTAACGCAGACCTTGCATATGTTCAAGCTCGGTGACGGGGAATAGACGATGGATGGTATAGTAAACAGTATAAACAACAGAAAAGATAAGGTCAGGCAAATGGCTTGGGTAGTTCCCGTTTGCTTTGGGCTTTCCTGCTTTTTGACTCTTTTGGCGATCGTCGTGCTGGTGTTAAGAGGCTTTGACGATATGCAGACACAGTGGATGTTTTCCATAGGAGCGGATATATTCTGTATGGCGATCTGCACGATGCTGTGCTTCAGCGCGACGCTGAATACAAAGGAGAGCAACGCCGATACCCGCGCTTTTGTGTCTTTGCTTACAGCAAACGCGATCGCATTGTTTTTGGATGAGCTCTGCTGGATAGTTCAGGGTATCCCAAATTTAAGGGTGGTCAACCTGATCACGAACGTGTTATTTTATATGACGGGCGCGATCCTTATATATATGTTCTGGGAGTACATCCGCGGTGCGCTCAAGCTTACCGACAGACCTATGGTGATGGCGGATTGGTTTGTTACGGGGATGCTTGTTCCGTCGCTGCTTTTGTGCCTTGTCAACTTTTTTTATCCGCTGTTTTTTACGGTGGATGAAAACGGAGTTTACAGCCGTACCGGTCAGTGGGACGTAAGCCAGATATATTTAAGCATAACGCTGACGGTCGTTATAATAGCGATATTATTTGCAAAGGCTTCCAAAAAAGACCGATTTGTGGCGATTTCGTTTATCGCGATACCTATGGTCAACCAGATATTCACGATCAGCGTATTCGGATTATCCACTCAGTACGCCGCAATGACGGTGTCGATCGTTCTGATATACGGTGTGTTGTTTGCGGATCGTGAAAAAACTCTCGCTTCAACAGAGATGGAGCTGGGTGTCGCCACAAAGATCCAGGCGAATATGCTGCCGAACAACTTCCCGTTTTTGCCCGAGAGGACTGAGTTTGACCTGTACGCCTCAATGAGCCCCGCAAAGGATGTAGGCGGAGATTTTTACGACTTCTTTATGGTCGACGATACTCACCTCGCTATGGTTATCGCGGATGTATCGGGCAAGGGAATACCCGCCGCGCTGTTTATGATGGCGTCAAAGATCTTGGTGAAAACTACCGTTATGTCGGGCAAAAGCCCGGGAGAGGCGCTTGCCTCGGTCAATAACCAGGTTTGCTCCAATAATCAAGAGGAGATGTTCGTCACGGTTTGGCTTGGTATTTTGAACCTTGACGACGGAACTCTTGTCACCGCAAACGCCGGACACGAATATCCTATCATCAAAAAGCCGGACGGCGACTTTGAGGTAAGAAAAACAAAGCACAGCTTTGTCATCGGCGGAATGAGCGGTATCAAATATAAAGAGACAACGACGACGCTCGAACCCGGCACCAAGCTGTTCGTTTATACCGACGGTGTTCCCGAGGCGGAGAACGAGAATGAAGAACAGTACGGCCTCGACAGATTTATCTCTGTCCTGAATAATAATAAAGACGCCGAGCCGCAAAGGCTTCTTGAGGCAGTGACCGAGGATGTCGGCATTTACGCGCAGGGTCAGCCTCAGTTTGACGATCTTACGATGCTGTGCATCCATTATAAAGGGAAAGAAGAACCTGATATGAAAGAAATAACAATTGACGCAGCTGTTGAAAACATTGAAGTTGTAACGGATTTTATCTCCTATGAGTTAGAGCAGATGAACTGCCCCGCGAAGGCGTCAACTCAAATAATGATAGCGATAGACGAGATCTTCGGCAATATTGCGAGATACGCCTATACTCCCGATATCGGCAAGGCTACGGTCCGGTTGTCGGTAGAAAAAGACCCGTTGTCGGTAATTATAGTTTTTATCGATCACGGCAAGCCGTTCAATCCGCTCGAACACGCGGATCCAAACGTTCACGCTACCGTGCAGGAGCGCAAAGTGGGCGGACTCGGGATATTCCTTGTGAAAAAGACTATGAATATGGTTGAGTATGATTATAAGGACGGCAAAAATATTTTAACTATCAAAAAAAACATAAGCTGAACACTGATTGCTTTTATCGGCGTTTGGCATTATGATCGGAAGGCACAGATAATATGAAAAACAACGGACAAATAATCAGCCGTTTGTTCCGAAAATCGGTTTTCAGCATAATCGCGGCGGCGGTCGCGACTATGGTCGGTATCGTGGTCGACGGTATCGTTATCGGCAGGTTTTTGGGACCCGACAGTATGGCGGCTTACGGCTTGGTGACGCCGGTTATCAACCTCGCGACCGCGTTCAGCGGAATCCTTGCAACGGGCGCGCAGATAATTTGCGCGCAGCATATCGGCGCGGGAAGCAAAAAGAACGCCCGCAGAGCGTTTTCGATGTGTATGTTGATAACCGTGGTGATATCCGTCATAATGGTGGCGGCGGTGCTGATTTTCAGGGATAATATCGCAGTATTGCTCGGCGCTCACGGAAAGTCAGCGCATTTGCTTACGCTGACCTCCGACTATTTATTCGGCATCGTGTTCTCGTTCCCGTGCGTTTTGTTTTTGTTTGAATTCAATTCGCTTATGCGTCTCGACGGCGACGCCAACCGAGTCATTGTGGCGGTAGTCGTAATGACGCTGCTTGATGTAGCGGGTGATTTGACAAACGTGCTGGTCGTTCACGGCGGTATGCTCGGTATGGGCATAACTACTTCGATAAGCTACCTCGCGGCGCTCGTTATAATGCTGCTGCACTTTACGAAAAAGGATATAATATTCAAATTCTCGTTCAAAGGGCTTCGCGTAAAGGATATGGGGGAGATATTCGTCACAGGCTCGTCCTCGGCGATAGGCTCCGCGTCCTCAATGCTGCGCAACGCCGCGCTCAATCAGATAATGGTAGCCACTGTGCTTTCGAGCACCTCGGTAGCGGCTCTCGGCGTTGTTAATACCGTCTTTAACTTTACATCGTCCATTATGCTCGGCGTAGCGATGACGACCGCTATGATCGCGGGTCTGATCCTCGGCGAGCAGGACAGGACAGCCGCTGAGGCTTTGATAAAGATAACTGTAAAGGTGAGCCTGTTTGTCGGCGCGATACTCACGGTGATCTTGCTCGTTTTGGCGAATTTTATAGCAGGAGCCTTCGGCTCGGCAGACGGAGCCCAAATGGTCGCGCTCGCGACGCGCGGACTCAGGATATACGCCCTGAGCATAATCCTTTACGGATTGAACGTCGCCTTTATCAACTACACTCAGGGTATGCGGAGAATGGTTATGTCGGGAACGATCTGCTTCCTCGTCAATTTTCCGCTTGTCGTATTGCCCGCGCTGGCGCTGTTCAAATTCCTCGATACCGACGCGGTGTGGTGGTCGTTTTTGATAGGCGAGACGCTGTGTTTGATCATCATTTTAACAATGGCGGCGATCAAAAAGCGCGGATTCCCGTTCCGCGCAAAGGACTTTTTGTTCCTGCCCGAGCCGTTTGGTATTGAAGAGGAAAATATCCTCGACTTCTCGATAGTGCAGGCGGATGAGGTAATACCGGCGTCTACCGCGGTTGAAATCTTTTGCCGCGAAAAAGGCGCGACAAAAAAAGAAACGATGATGCTCGCGCTATTTGTTGAGGAGCTTTGTAATAATATCATCAAATTCGGGTTCACCGATAAGAAAAAACACAGCATAGACGTCCGCGCGATAAAGCTCGACGACGGCTGGAAGCTTCGTATCCGCGACGACTGCAAGCGCTTTGATCCCACGGAATGGATGAAAATCCACGAATCCGACGAACCTACTAAGAATATTGGTATTCGTATGGTGTGCGGTATGGCAAAGGATGTAAATTACCTAAGCACCATGGAATTAAATAATATTAGCATTAAAATATAAAAAGGAGAGAATTGCTATGAACATCAAAAAGAAACAAGAAGGAAGTACATTATTTGTCAAAATCTCAGGTCGAATCGACACTGCGACTTCTCCCGAGGTCGACAGCTACATCAATGAGAATCTTGACGGCGTGAACGAGGTGATCCTCGATTTTGAGGAAGTAAACTACGTTTCATCCGCAGGACTCAGAGTGCTGCTTTCACTGCACAAGAAGATGATGGCAAAGGAAGGAATGAAGCTCGTTAATGTTAACGAAGCGGTTTGCGACGTTTTTGAAGTAACAGGCTTTGATGAGATCCTTACATATGAAAAAGGAGCAAAATAATGACTATCCTGCAAATGCTTGAAGCCTATACAAAAGAAAACCCCAACGCGGTGATCTTGTATGACGAAACACACCCCAAGGGCATCACCTACGCTCAGCTCGATGACCTCAGCGGACGTGTTTACGCGTATCTTGCCGAAAAGGGTATAGGCAAAGAGGATTTTGTCCTTATCAATCTTCCGCGCGGGATCATGCCGATAATCGCTATGATAGGCGTTTGGAAAACCGGCGCCGCGTGGGCGCTTGTTGAGGATACCTACGCGCCCGAAAGGATCGATTTTATCCGCAAGGACTGCGGCTGCAAGACCGAGCTCTCGGCGGAAAACTGGGAAGATATTATGGCGGCTGAATCCAAGAGCGGATATGTCACCGCTGACGATCACGACGCGGCATACGCTATTTATACCTCGGGCACGACAGGCAATCCCAAGGGCGTGCTGCACGAGTACGGCAACCTTGACAGAGCTATAGAGTCTATCAAGATCAACGGAGAGACGCCGTTTAACAGCAAGGACAGGATCGCCCTGCTTGCGCCGATGAACTTTGTCGCTTCTGTAATCGTTATTCTTAAAGCGCTCAGTATTTGCGGCGGAAAGATTTTTGTCGTAAGCTACGCCACTATCAAAAATCCGATGGCGCTCAAAATGTTCTTCGTTGAGAAACGCATATCCATTACATTCTTGACGCCCTCGTATGTCCGTATGCTCGGCAACCAGACAGGTCCGTTCCTGAGGATGCTGTTTGTCGGCAGTGAGCCCGCGAACAACGTATATAACAAAAACCTTGACCTTATCAATATTTACGCCGCGTCCGAGAGCGGATTCGCGGTAGGTGTTTTCCAGATCGACAAGTCTTATGAGACCTGCCCGATCGGTAAGCCCGAGATCGAGTGTGATATAGTCCTGATAAACGAGGAAGGCGAAAAGGCGCCCGAAGGCGAGATCGGCGAGCTTTGCTTTGATAACCCCTATGTGCGCGGTTATATCAATCTGCCCGAAGAGACCGAGAAAGCCTTCCAAAACGGCATTTATCACACCGGCGACCTTGCCCGTTTGGACGAAAACGGAGATTATGTGCTTCTCGGCCGCTCCAACGATATGATAAAGATCAACGGCAATCGCATTGAGCCCGCCGAGATCGAGGCGTCTGTCAAGCAGGTGCTCGGAATCGAATGGGCGGCTGCGCGCGGCTTTGAAGAAAACGGCAAGAGCTACCTCTGCGCGTACTACTTAGACGATATTGAAGTAGACGCCGACGAGATGCGCGAAAAGCTCTCTAACCGTTTGCCGTACTATATGATCCCCGCATATTATATGAAGATTGATAAAGTTCCGCTTAAGGCGAACGGAAAGATGGACAGAAAGGCGCTGCCTAAGCCCGACGCGTCCGACTTCCAGACCGATTACGTTGCGCCGGAGAACGAAACTCAGGAAAAGCTCTGTAACGCTATGGCGAAAGTCCTAAAGCTCGAGCAGTTCGGTATCAATGATGATTTCTACGAGCTGGGCGGAGATTCCCTCGGTTCTATCAAGGTCATCACCGAGAGCGAATTGCCCGGACTCAACGCGAGCGAGATCTTCCGCGGAAGAACTCCCAAGAAGATTGCCGAGCTGTATGAGGAGAGCCGCGCGAACGACGACGGCGAAGCTCCAGAGGTCAAGAACGCGCGCGCTATGAAGGTCGATCACCCGCTGACGGTCGAGCAGCTCTATATGGTCGATTACCAGCTCTATACGCCGAAGTCGACGATGTACAACCTGTTCACTATGATGAAGCTCGACAAGGAACAGTTTGATATTGAAAAGATGGCTGAGGCTATGCACACCGCTATCCGCAACCATTCGGCTCTGCTGACGACCTTCCACTTTAACGAGGACGGCGAGGTCATCCAGCGCTATACACCTGATGTGCTTCAGGATATCCGCGTTGAAAAAATCAGTGAGTTTGAGTTCAATAATATCAAGGACAACCTTGTTCAGCCGTTCAAGATCATTGGCGGCTGTCTGCACCGCTGCCGTGTGTTCGAGACCGAAAAGAACGGCTATATCTTCTTTGACGTTCACCACACACTCTTTGACGGTACATCGCTTAAGGTGTTTATGCAGAACGTGGGCAAGGTGTATATGGGTATGCTGCCCGATCCCGACCTTTACTATCTTATCCTGCAAAACCGCGAGGAGGAGCAGCAGACCGATTTCTACGATGAAAGCAGACGCTACTTTGAGGAACGCTTTGAAGGCGTTGAGTGGTCGTGCTATCCCGAGACAGACCACGAGTCCCGCAAGAATGAGATGGGCGAGCTGTCTGTGCCGATCGGTATTGAGCAGCCTCAGATGAAGGCTATGGAGAGGCGTTACCGCGTCAGCCGAAACGAGTTCTTTATCACAGTAGCCGCGCTTGCCATCTCGATCTACAACAGGAAAAATGACATCAAGCTCTGCTGGATCTACAACGGACGCGAGGATATGACCGCTATGAATTCGGTCGGACTTTTGTTCCGTGAGCTTCCGGTGGGCGTAAGATTAAAAGAGGATATGACACTGCGCGAATTGTTTGCCGATGTGCACGAGCAGGTCCAAAAGGGTATCGAGCACTGCTGCTATCCCTATGTTGATCTCAACAACCAGGCGGGCAGCGATGAAGCCGCGTACCTGCTGTATCAGCGTGATATCCGCGATATGGGCGGCGTTGACGGTATGGACGTTGAAACTATCGACATCCGCCAGAACCAGGCGGCTTCGCAGACGGTCCTCGATATGGAGATCCTCGACGGTGAGGACGGTTTGATTTTGATGATCGACTACACCGCAAGCCTTTATGAGGACTACAGTATGGACGAATTCAAGGATATTTTCCTCAGAGTCGCTCAGGGTCTTGTAACTCACAATTCACAAAATGACGTCACCGTCGGTGAGCTTCAGTCGAAGTACAGAAGCAAGCTCAATTTCTTTGAAACCTTCAAGGCTATTTTCGGGAGAAAGAAATGATAGAAGACCAAATCGCAAAGATCCGCCGAAGTTATGGACAAAATTTGATAATAACAGGTGAATTTGATCCGTTGCTTTCCGCCAAATGCCGTAACGGTACGTTTGTCGGAACTAAAAAGGGCGATATTTGCGAGTTCCGCGGTATCCCGTACGCTAAACCTCCCGTTCGAGAGCTCAGATGGAAGGCTCCCGAGGCGGTTGAAGATAACGATACCGTGTGGCAAGCGGTCTATAACGGCAAATCGCCGATCCAGACCGAATGGCGTACAGAGCTGGCTTCGTACTATATGCAGGGCGAGGACTGCCTGTATCTTAATGTCTGGAAAAACCTTGAGGATAATACAAAAAATAAGCCCGTAATGGTGTTTTTTCACGGCGGCTCATACGGCTGGGGAGGTACCGCCGACCCGATGTATGACGGCACGAACTTTGTCATCAAGCAGCCGGATGTTATCCTCGTCACGGTCGGCTACCGTGTTGGACTGATGGGTTTCGTCGATCTGTCGTATTTTGAGGGCGGAGCCGATTATCCCGACGCTCCCAACCTCGGGATACTTGATCAGATAGAAGCCTTGAGATGGATAAAAAAGAATATCCCGGCGTTTGGCGGCGATCCCGGAAACGTAACGGTATTCGGCGAATCCGCCGGCGGCGGCAGTGTGTCGCTGCTTCCGATAATACCGCGCGCCAAGGGTCTGTTCAAG
>JBGULZ010000365.1:0-3048 GCA_045116595.1 Ruminococcus sp.
GCGCAGTGAACGCCGCGCGAAGGTAATCCGCAAGCAGGAGCGCGAGGTAATAAGGCGCAACAAAAAACCTGTTACCCAAAAGCAGGCGCGCAATCGCAGGATCATCATCGGAACCGCTATATTGCTCGCGGTTCTTGTGGTCGGCGCGATACTAAGCCTCACCGTTTTGTTCAAGACGGAAAAAATCGATATCGAGGGCGACGAGTATTACTACGAGGATCAGATCATCGCGTTCAGCAACGTCAGCCTTCAGCAAAATATCTTTTTGGCGGCGATGGGCGGTACCCCGCAGGAGATCGTAAAGAATCTCCCGTATGTTGAGGACGCAAAAATCGGCTTTGCGATCCCCGATACAGTCACGATAAAAATTACAAACGCCATGCCTGCATACTATGTCAAGGACGGCGACAAATACCTTATAATAAGCTCAAAGGGCAGGGTGCTCGACACCGAGGCCGAGCCTCCCGAGGGCTTGACAGAGCTTATCTGTAACGATTTCAGCAACAAAGAGGTCGGCAGCTATATCGAGTTTGAGGACAAGGCTATCCCCGATATCCTCGAAACAGTAGCAAACAGCCTAAAGAACAACGGGCTCGACAATATAACGGCGTTTGACGTTACCGACCCCTCGTCGATAAAGATCAATTACGCCGGAAGGATCGTTATAAATATCGGCGTAGCGGAGGATATTGATTATAAAATCAAAACCGCGGCGGCGATCATCACCCAAAAGCTCGACCCGAATAAAACCGGACAAGTTTACGGTTCGCTTGACGTTTCGACGTGCAGCAAAAATAAGATGTCGCACTTTAAGCCTGCCGAGACCGAACCCGCGACAGAACCCGCCTCTACCGCTCCCGCTCAGAGTACGGACGGCGGTACAACTAACGGAGGCGGCGAAACATACGATTGGAGCGCCGGTACATACGACAACGGCGTTCAGTATGACGCCGGAGCGGGTACGGAAAACTACGGCGGATATGACGCTAACGCCGGAGCAAATCAGAATTATTACGCGAACGGCGGCGATAATTACGTTGTCGACAACGGCGCGAATAACAGCGCGAACAACGGCGCGAATAACAGCGCGAATAACAGCGCGAACAACGGTGCAAATAACAACGCCAATAACGGCGTAAATAACGGCGTAAATAACGGCGGTTACTATGGTGGAGACCTCGGAGGAGCGGGCGCAGACGGTGCCGCGCCGTATTAAACCGTATTAAAACCGTACAAAAAACATACAAAAATTTCAAGGAAAAATATCAATAAAAAAGGCACAAAACCATTGATATTTTTACTAAAGTATGTTACTATATAGAATGTGATTGATTATAATAAGTATATTATGCGCTTTTTATAGATAATCTAAAGGATTTTAAGGAGGAAACAAAATGGCTTTTGAGCTTGAATTGGAAAATGAGTACATGCCTAAAATCAAAGTGATCGGCGTCGGTGGCGGCGGCGGAAACGCTGTTAACCGCATGGTCGCTATGGACATTAAAAATGTAGAATTTATCGCTATCAATACAGACGGTCCCGTTCTGAGGCTTTCAAAGGCTTCGCAGAAGATTCAAATCGGCGAGAAGCTTACTCGCGGAAAGGGCGCAGGCGCAATGCCTTCTATCGGTCAGGAGGCCGCTGAGGAGAGCAAGGAAGAGATCGCGGCTCTGCTTAAGGATACCGATATGGTATTCGTTACCGCAGGTATGGGCGGCGGAACAGGTACAGGCGCTGCTCCCGTTATCGCAAAGATCGCCAAGGAGCTTGGTATCCTCACTGTAGGCGTTGTTACAAAGCCCTTTGCTTTTGAGGGTAAAAAGAGAATGACTCAGGCTGAGCAGGGTATTGCCGAGCTCACACCCTGTGTTGACTCGCTTATCATCGTTCCTAACGAGGGACTCAAGAAGGTTTCTGAGGAGCCCATCACTTTGCTCAACGCGTTCGAGATCTCGGATGACGTTCTCCGCCAGGGTGTTCAGAGTATTTCGGACCTCATCCTGCTTCCCGGTCTTGTAAACCTCGACTTTGCGGACGTTACTTCGGTAATGAAGGACGCCGGCTACGCTCATATGGGTATGGGCAAGGCTTCCGGTAAGGACAAGGCTAAGGTCGCCGCTACAAAGGCTATTTCAAGCCCGCTGCTCGAGACTTCTATCGACGGCGCTAAGGGCGTTATCATCAACATCACAGCTTCTTCGGACGTAAGCCTCGAGGATATCGACACCGCTTCAACAATGATCAAGGACAAGGTATCAGAGGACGCGAACATCATCTGGGGTGCTGTTATTGACGACAAGATGAACGACGAGATGAGCGTTACCGTTATCGCCACAGGCTTTGGTGCCGACGGCGTTCCCTCAAAGCCTGTAACCAACGATTTTGACAACGTTATCGTTGACGATACTCCCGAGGAGACCTCAAAGGCTACAAAGGACACAACAGACGATGATGAGGACGACACATTCTACGATATTATGTCGATCTTCAATAAATAATAACGAGCAATAAAATGCCGGCGTGAGATTTCACGCCGGTTTTTGTTTTTTGTATTCAGTTCTCCATCTGCTTGCCCAAGAACGCCGCCGCGGACTGCGCAAGCTTTATCTCGGGGGCGGAGGGGATCTTTACGCTGTCGCCGCTCAGCATTACCACCGCGCCCATAACATCGCCTGACGCGATTATCGGGTATATCACCGCCGCGCTCTGCTCAATGCCCTCGATCGGCTGGACATCATGCAGCGTGCGCTCGGTCGCCGAATAGCTCTTGCGGTTATCCATAAGATTCTCGAGCACGGGGCTGATCCTGCGCTCAAGGAATTCGCGCTTTGAGACTCCCGCCGCCGCGATAACGTGGTCGGTGTCGCAAATCAAGGTCGGCAGCGAGCTTATCCGCGCGATCACGTCGGCGTACTGCCCCGCAAATTCCGACAGCTCGCCAACAGGCGAGTATTTCTTAAAAATAACCTCCCCGTCAGTCGCGGTGTAAATCTCCAGCGGGTCTCCGTCACTGACAATGTTGACAGCAAACTTCTTATCTTTTGTGTT
>JBGULZ010000366.1:0-4202 GCA_045116595.1 Ruminococcus sp.
GCCATTATAATAGCCTTTGCCTTTTCTCTGCTTTCGGCAAAGCCCTTTTCATATACGAGAATGTCAAGTCTTTTTTTCATCATTCAAGTCCTTAGTAACTACATTAACCATACCCTCGCTGTCGAGCTTGAGCATCTGTAACGCCTCGTTGACCGACATCTGCTTTACAAACTCATCGTGGATCGCCCACAGGTGATAGTTGCCCGTAAAGCCGACGTGAGTGAGCATATCGGAAAATGTCCGCGCTATACCGCCGTTTTTGATGCCCTCCTCAAAGAACCAAACGCTCTTGAAGCCCTTGGCAAAATCTACGGTTTTGGGGTTGATGGGCTTGATTTTGCACAGCTTGAGCAGGCAAACGTCAATGCCCTGCTCCTTTAACAGCTCCCTCGCCCTCGCGGCGTAGGAGAACATCCTGCCGTAGGTGACGATGAGGTAATCGGCGTTTTTGTTGCCGCAGATGTTGTAGTCTATATCCTCCGCGATGAAGTCGTCGGGCTTGAACAGCTCGCCGCCGCGCGGATAACGCACGACCGCAAGCCCCTCGTCGCCGTAAAGCGCATTGTAAAGCGTTCCCCTTAGACCGTCAAAATAGGTCGGAGAATAAATCGTAGTGCGCGGTATCGAATTGAGCATCGAAACATCGAAAACTCCCTGATGGGTCTCGCCGTCCGCGCCTACTATTCCCGCGCGGTCGACCGCCAAAACAAGGTGGAGGTTACCAAGCGCCGCGTCGTGGATAAGCTGATCGTAGGAGCGCTGGATAAAGGTTGAATACACCGCGAAAACGGGTCTCATTCCCTTTGAAGCGAGTCCGCAGCCGAAGGTCACGGCGTGCTCCTCGGCGATTCCGACGTCAAAAAATCTGTTTTTATACTGCTTTGAAAACTCCGAAAGCCCCGTACCGCTCGCCATGGCGGCGGTGATAGCGCAAAGCTTGTCGTCATTTTGAGCGAGCTCGCACATATATTTTCCGAACTCCGCCGAAAAGCCCTTGTGGCTCGATATCGGCTCGCCGGAGTCGATATCGAACTGACCGATACCGTGGAAATCTCCGGGATTTTCCTCGGCAGGCTGATAGCCCTTGCCCTTTTTTGTAACAACGTGAACGAGCACGGGCGTCCTCGACTTTTTGGCGGCGGTAAAGGCGTTTTCAAGCTCCTCTACGCTGTGGCCGTCGATCGGTCCGAGGTATGTAAAGCCGAAGCAGTCGAACAATGTGTTTTTATATACAAGGTTTTTGATGCCCGATTTACTGCGGCGAAGAACTCCTTTAGCCACCCAGCCGACTATCGGGATTTTTGAGAGGACGCGCTCGGTCCCGCGCTTTACGCGGATATACCACGGCTGGATGCGCACAGTGGTGAGGTACCTCGGGATAGCGCCGACGTTCTTTGAGATAGACATCTTGTTGTCGTTGAGAACAACAATGAAGTTCTTGTTGAACCGTCCGGCGTTGTTCATAGCCTCAAACGCGAGTCCGCCCGTAAACGAGCCGTCGCCGATCACCGCGATGGTGTAGCTTTGGTCGCCGTTTAGAAGCTTTGCGTTGGCTATGCCGAACGCCGCCGAGATCGAGGTGCTGCTGTGGCCGGTGTTGAAGTCGTCATAAGCGCTCTCCTCCATCTTCGGAAAACCCGAGATACCGTCCTTTTGCCGCAGGGTGTCAAACCTTGAATATCTTCCCGTCAACAGCTTGTGGGTATAGCTCTGGTGGCCGACGTCCCACACGAGGCTGTCCTTCGGAAAGTCAAAGCTGCGGTGCATAGCAACGGTAAGCTCGACTACGCCGAGGTTCGGCGAAAGATGTCCGCCGTTGACCGAGACGACCTCTACAAGCTTTTCGCGTATCTCGGTACAGAGCTTGTTAACGTCATCTTCCTTTACCTTTTTTACATCCTCAGGTGATTTGATTTTTGATAGTAACTTATACTCACCCATTATACTTATCCTTAACCCTTTCGTAGGGTTCGGTCTTGACCGAACCGAGACTGTCGCTCAAATGTTTTATTCATAGCCCACGGGTCGGTCAAAACCGACCCCTACAAAAGAAAAACTTTTTTAATTCTTTCTTTTCGCGAGCTCATACGCGAAATCCCTTAATAACTGCGAATCATTGTCAAACGCGTCAAGCGCTTTGACAGCCTTTGTTGTGAGGTCATCAACAAGCTCGCGGCACAAATTTATCCCGAGCAGCGAAACGTAGGTCGACTTGCTGTTTTCATCGTCGCTGCCTACAGGCTTGCCGAGCTCCTCATCGGACGAAGTTTGGTCGAGGATATCGTCCTGTATCTGGAACGCCAAGCCGATGCACTCGGCGTATTCGGAAGCCGCCTTGATTTGAGCGTCATCCGCGTTGGCACTGATACACCCGAGCTCGCACGCCGCCATAATCAGGCAGGCGGTTTTTTTGTAATCCATCTCTCTGAGCACCTCGACAGGAGCGTTAGTGTTCTCGCTCATAAGGTCGATCACCTGTCCGCCGACCATACCGGTCGCTCCGGCATACTTTGCGAGGGTATTGGCGGCTTTTCGGCACGCCTTGTCGCCGATAAGCTCTGCGGTTTTGTCGCAGGTCAATATCTCAAACGCCATCGTCTGGAGCGCATCGCCCGCGAGCAGCGCTATGTCCTCGCCGTAGACCTTGTGGTTAGAGGGCTTGCCGCGGCGCAGGTCGTCGTCGTCCATACAGGGCAGATCGTCGTGGATAAGAGAGTATGTGTGGATCATCTCGACCGCGCAGGCTGCGGCTGCAGCAGCCTCGGGCTCTCCGCCGCACAGGGCGTTGAACTCAAAAACAAGTCTCGGACGGACGCGCTTGCCGCCCGCCTCAAGGCTGTATTTCATAGACTCTATCAGCTTTGCTTCTCTGCAATTTTCATCCGGCAGAAAATCAAACAGCGCCGATTCGGTCATAGCGATATAATCATTCTTCATAAAAATCCGCTCCTTCAAGCTCAGCGACATCGGAAAGTCCGTCCGCTCCGAGCTGAGCAATTCTTTCATTGATCTCCGTGATCTTCCCCTGGTACCTGCCGAGCTCGGTCAGCGAGTACTCTATGAGTTCACAGATATCTGTGTAAAGCTTCATTGTTTCTTTGATCGGAAGCGCTTCGTTCTCGAGCTTTGTGACATTTTGCTCTATCAGCTCGTTGGCTTCTTCGATCGTCAGATTTTTTTTATCCATTTTTATCCTCCGTTCCCGCGTATTCAAGCAGCCGCTGTATCCTGTGATTGGCGCCGCTGCGGCTGATCGGCGGGTTCAGGTTTTGACCGAGATCCCTAAGCGACATCTCGGGATTTTCAAGCCTGAGATAAGCTATCTCCCTGAGGTCGTCGGGCAGGGTCTCGAGCCCCTGAGTTTTCTTTATAAATTTGATCGCCTCTATCTGTTTAGCCGAGGCCGAGGCGACCTTGCCGATATTCGCCATCTCGCCGTTTATGCGGCGGTTGATGTTGTTGCGCACCTGCTTTACCGCCTTGGTTCCCATGATCTCCATAGCGCTTATCGGCGCTCCGATATATGTCAGCAGATCGCATATCTGTTCGCTGCCCTTGAAGTATACTATGTAGTTGCCGCTGCGCAAAACGGTCTTTGGAGAAAAGTCACATTCTGTGACTTCGCCCAGTATTTTGCACAGATCAGCGGCGAGGTTTTTGTGCGGAACGCAAAACTCCGCGTGGTAGCCCTTCATCGGGTCGTTGCAGGAGCCGCAGCTCAGGAAAACTCCCCTGATGAACGCCGCCGATAGCTCCTCGCTGTAAACATTGGCACGGTTGACCCTCAGGGTGACTTGACTGCCCGAATGACCGAAGTCCTCAAAGATGCGCTTGCAGTCGTTTGAATCGAGCACCGATATCCTGAACAGCCTGCTTTGGCTCGTCTTTGCCCTCAGCGCGGTCTGCTTTTCGAGGATAGGCATATAGAGGTTTTCGAGCAGCATAGTTATTCGTCTTACCGCGTCGACGCTCTCGGTGGTGAATACGATTTTATCCTCCCTGAACGTCTTGCCGAAGATCAGCATTCCGTAAAGCTCCGCCTTCAACAGCTCGCGGTCATATATTTCGAGCGTGCAGAGCTCTTTTTTTATGTCGGAAGAAAAAGACACTTTGTCCTCCTTTAACGGCAATACCGCAAAAATTAATATATTGCCTCAGTTAACTTTCTTTTCAATATCGCGGTGCTGGACTACGCTCTTGTA
>JBGULZ010000367.1:0-6112 GCA_045116595.1 Ruminococcus sp.
AAGCTGCGATGTTTTTGTTCCATATGAAGATCATATCACCTATTTGGCGTCCACCGACGATAAGGTGTTGGGTGAATCACTTAACAAAGAGGCTCCCTATTACGGCGATCAAAAGGAATATGTTACAAGAGCGATGAACGCTGATAAGGATGTTGAGCTGAACCCCGAAAAATCCGCTAAAGAGAATATCTACGCCGATAACGTAAAGAACGGCGTGAATATCGTTACTTACTACACCCCGGTGCTCGACAGCAAGGGAAACGCGGTAGCGGTCTTTGCGGCGAGCTATTCTACCGGCGAGGTGCTCAAAACGATCTTCGGCTATATCGGCGGGGTGATCGGAATATCGCTCGCTGTTATGCTTGTCACTATGATAATCTTCTACTTCTCTATCCGCAAGCATATAATCAAGCCCGTGACCAAGCTGACGAAATCCGTCCGCACGATCAACGAAAGCGTTAAAAACAGGCAGGTAGTCAACACCGACGTCCGCACAGGCGACGAGATCGAAGAGCTTGCGGTCTCCTTTGAGGATATGAACAGGGATCTGATAAGCTATATTGACGAAAACACAAGGATCACCGCCGAAAAGCAGCGCATCGACACCGAGCTGAGCTTGGCGACCGGTATCCAGGCGGGTATGCTGCCCGACAAATTCCCTGCCTTCCCCGACAGAAAGGATTTTGATATTTACGCGTCAATGGATCCCGCCAAGGAAGTCGGCGGAGATTTCTATGACTTCTTTATGATCGACGACAACAAGCTCGGTATCATTATGGCGGATGTTTCCGGCAAGGGCGTACCGGCGGCATTATTTATGATGCACTCCAAAATTTTGCTGAAAAGCTATACGCTGATGAAAAAATCGCCTAAGGCGGCGCTTGAGGAAGCGAACCGTCAGATCTGCGAAAACAATCCCGAGGATATGTTCGTTACGGTTTGGCTGGGCGTGCTTGATTTGAAAACAGGCGTCTTTACCGCCGCGAACGCCGGACACGAAAAGCCCGCGGTCAAGCAGGCGGACGGCAGCTTTGAGCTATTTAAGGACAAGCACGGAGTTATGGTCGGATATATGGACGGCGTGCCGTTTAAGGAATACGAGCTCAAGCTCACCAAGGGCGCAAAGCTGTTCCTCTATACCGACGGCGTTCCCGAAGCGACTGCCTCCGACGAGGAGATGTTCGGCAACGACCGTATGATCGCGGCTCTGCGCTCCGCCGAGGACAAAACTCCAAAGGAGATACTTGAGGCTGTTGACGCGGCTGTTGCAGAATTTATCGGCGACGCCCCGCAGTTTGACGATCTGACTATGCTGTGCATACAGTACAACGGACAAGAAGAAAATGAACGATCTGAAAATTAATAATAAGGAGTAAAAAATATGAAAATCGATGTGAACAAAAACGGAAGCGAACTGACTTTAAGCCCTGTTGGACGGGTAGATACCGCGACAGCGCCTGAGCTGAGAAAAGCTTTTGACGAAAACATCAGCGGTGTGACCGATTTGACCTTTGATCTTAAACAGCTGGACTACATTTCATCCGCAGGTCTCAGGGTTCTGATGGTCGCCCAAAAGACTATGGTAAAGCAGGGTAAAATGAAGCTCATCAACGCCAATGAGGATGTTATGGATGTTTTTGATATGACAGGCCTGACAGATGTGTTTGATATAGAACAGTAAAATTTTTCCGTAAATCAAAAAGCTGCCGCGAACCGAACGGCTCGCGGCAGCTTTTCATTTTTAAATAACGCGGATGTTATCAGTAGTTTTCAAGATGATAGATATATAATTCCGCCCAACTGTATTGATTGATAAACTCGCCCCTGTACAGATCGCGCGCCTCCGGCTTTCTATCCAGATAATCATAGTAATCGCATTGGATAAGATTTGTATTGACGGAATAGGCGTTGCGGCTGTGCACGAGAACATCCTCCAGCTGATATTTGGAGAGATCCTTTTTTAAGGACTGCACGGCTTTTTTGAGGTGCTCAAAGCTCTTTTTCTCGTCATTTTCTTCAAAAAGATTTGCGCAGATCTCCCCTCTTGTGGCGGAAGCTCCTTTAAGACAGACAAGATAAGCGAACAGCTCTTTTCCCTTTTGACGCGAAAACTTTATCGGCTTTTCTCCGATGAAAGCATCAAAATTACCGAAGCATTTTACGTTGAGCTTTTTTTCGATGTCACCGGCGTCATCGACCGGCTTGCGGAGATTATCAAGGGCTTCTCTGAGCTCGTTATCGTCAACGGGCTTCAAAAGATATGCGCTGACATACAGCCGCAGAGCGTCGAGCGCGTATTCTCTGTATGCCGTGACCATAATTATATTGATATCGGGGTCAAAGCTTTTGATCGCCTGCGCGAGCTCCAGCCCGGTTTTGCCCGGCATATTTATATCCAAAAACGCGACGTTTATCTTGTTGCTTTTTATCTGCTCCAGAGCGGTATCGTAATTTTCCGCGAAAAATATATCATTATCATCCGACGGAGAAACCCTTTCAATGGCGAATTTCAGGTCGTATCTCATACTCATTTCGTCGTCCGCGATAAGTATATTCATAGTATCAACTCCGTTTTTTAATCGGGTATCATAATAACAGCCCGCGTGCCTTTTCCCGGCTCGCTCTCAATATCAAAGCTGCCCTTGCACATGATCTCTACTCTGTTTTTGGTGTTCGTGATACCGACGTGATTATTTTCTTCCTTTTTCAGCTCGTTTTTGTCAAAGCCCACCCCGTTGTCTTCAACGGTCACGATATGGTTATTGCCTTCTTTTTTTGTGGTTATCCTGACTATCCCGTCCTTTATCTGACCGCTCTTAAAGCCGTGGTGAACTGCGTTTTCCACTAAGGTCTGGATAGAAAACGGCGGAACGTCAAAATCTGTTTCTTTGATGTCGTATTCAAGCTTTATGCCGTCTCCGAAGCGCTTTGACTGTATTTGCAAATAGTTTTTTACTATATCGAGCTCCGCCTCGACCGAAATACAACCTTCCTCGGTCAGATAATCGGTGATACCTCTGAGGTAATTTGAAAACTCAGTCACCGTTTCCGCCGCGTCGTTGGGAGCGGTCAGGCACTGGAACCGGATAAGCGTCAGCGTATTAAATATAAAGTGCGGCTTCATCTGTTGATTTACGAGCTTTAGCTTTTCCTCGCTCAATTTCTTTTCCTTTTCAACGAGGAACTGAACATAGCATGTTTCATAAGAAATAAACAGGATGATTACCGAGATGACGATCGCGATCGTGATAAAAGGAGAATCCGGGTAAAATAGCTTGATGACGATACCTATCATGGGCAGCGTCAAAAACGAAACTACCGCCGCTCTTTCTATGATCATCATATATTTACTGTACACCAGCGCTACCGCGAGAGCTGTTAAAATACCTGCAAGGCCGATCAGATCCGGGAGCCAGAAAAACATCATCCGCACGTACCTGCCTAAGTAGTCTATACGATAGATGAACGGATAGATCTCGTTGGCAATGAGCAGCAACGCGCCGAATATAAAGATTCCCCACTCAATAAGCTCCCAATACAGCCTGTATCCGGAACGCTTATAGATGATCTCGGAAACATACTGCGCCGAAAGCGGGATGATCAAAAAGCTGAGAAAATACACGGCAAACGTCGTCCATCTTTCAATCACAATACCCTCCACGGTAATGTTCCCGCGATGAAAAATCGAAACGGCGTCGCATACCATCAGCGCCGCTGAACAAAGCATTGTAAGCATAAGCTTGCGCGAGCCCGCCTTGTCAAAGTGCCTTGTAAGAAGGATAGTCAGCGCTGCAATCAGACTGAATAAAGCGCCCCAAAGCTCAATTGAATAGTATACTTCCTGGAGTGCGGTCATAAGCACTTCCCCTTTCTGCCGATTGTTCCGTTCATATATATCTTAACTCATAAACGGTTCTCAATCAATATGTTTTAGAGATTAAAGTCAAGCCTCTCCCCTGCGTTTGCTTTATACAAAATCAAAAAATGCCCGGGGAAGCTGTTCATTCCGTCCAAGGGAGCTTTATGTTCGGAAGCTTTAATTCATTGACGTCCTGCAGATCATATATTATCCCGTTTTCATCCAGCTCTTTGAGGAATGCGTTTACTATGACGGGGCTTGAAAACGACTGCAAAAAATCAAGGGTGAACCGTCCGTTTACCGCGGATATTTCGATGAGCAGATTGTTGCCTATGGGCGAAGTCCACAAACGGAAATCGCGGATATATTGCTCAGCTTCCTTGTAGTCCGCTTTTCCGACATAGCTTACCGTTGCGGTGGTGAACTTGGCTGCGATCGTATTTATATAGGACGCTACCCCCATCCGCTCCCGATCGCTCTCTTTTGTGAGAAGCATAGCGTTGATGCCCTTGAAGGAGGCGATTCCCCTCAGCACATCTTCATCCTGAGTCTGGGCAAAGACCATTCCGCGGTATGCCGTACCCTGCTTTTCAAGAGACCAATCGCGCATTTTGTCCTTATACTCAAGCATAGCTGCGCCGACCAGACTTTGATGAGCAAGCGGCGCGTTGAGCGCCTTTCTCTGGTTTACGCAAAGGGCGACGCGAACAGCATCCTCCGACTCCGGAAACTGTTTTGTGATCGCCCTGCTGAGCAACAGCGCGACCATCGTTCCGGGACTGCCGTCATTATCAAGGTTAAATCTCATAAATTCATGTTCAGAGATAGCGACGCTGTACACGGTATGGCGGCGATCCTCTTCAAGCCCTGCCATAGTGCGAATATTCAGCGCGTCAGGCATTTGCTCATTTTGCTTTGGAGCCGGAAGATCTGTTCTGCTTACCACGGGGTCGAGCCACTCCTCCTCGGGGATCTCGTCCCCGACAAGACGGATACCGTCCTCTTTCAGACTGACGTTGTAGCGCTCGGAGCAGTAGTAATGAAGAAGCGTTCTAACCACTTCATACGCCCCGGTGCCGTCGGTAAGGCCGTGGAACACATCCAAAATGATAATATTGTCCTGCCGGCAAAACGCGATCATATGGTAATTTGCTTCCTCTGAATTAAGTTCTACACCGTCAAGCGAATCGGTGATCACAACGGGTCGGTGGTTTTCAGCGTAAACATAGCCGCCTTCCTTTTTCTGCAGCTCAACGCAGAAATACGGGTATCTTTTCATTGTCGTATCGACAGCTTTTCGCAAGATCTCCGGATCGATCAGGTCGCGCATCCGTATCCTGATCCTGATCACGGTAGGGGTTTCTTTAGTTGTTGTATACAGCGTGCGCAGTTCTGTAAATAATTTCTGTTCCATTTGTTCCTCCATAGATTCCGTTTTATCATAAAACTATCATATCAAATTTGCGCGGATTTGTCCATTATCAAATTTGAAATCATCGTTCATACAGCTTTGGTTTAAGCTTTTGAATACCGAAAAAACCGCCCCTGACAATCAAAAATTGCCAAAGGGCGGGTTTTTTTGACTTGAATTACATAAGTCTGTTTTATTTTTCACTGATTACGGGTTTTTTTGCCTTCAAAAACATTGCTATCATCCAGATATACATACATGTTTTCGGCAGCATCAACATTCCGATCATCGGCAATGTCTGTGAAAACAAAACTACCGGGATGTAGAACAAAAAGCTAAGTGTGACCGCTAACCACATCCGTTTGAAGGTCTTGTCGTTTTTTGCCGAACGGAACCACAGGATGACCGTGACGATACCGAGCGCGGCAAACGGGATGTTTCTGATTATCCCCCACATCAGGGACGGCTCAGCGCTTGTCCATCCGTTCTGCGGGAACGCGCACAAAGCAATGCGGCAAAGGCTCAAAGCCCAAACGGTTATAAGCACAGGCTTTTCATCCTTGATATTATACCGCTCACGCCGCGCGTACTCCATAAGGAGATAAAATACCGTCATAGTAACAGATGTGACCAGCTTACCGATACCGAGCGCCACGGTAAAATCGCCGCTTATCCAATAATTCAATACTCTCGGCACAAGATGGAACGCGTCGCCGCAGCCGAGCAGCAGGGTCATCGTTCCGTAAAAGCGGATCTCCTTCCTGCCACGTGAGCTTTTCAGCAGCACAATACCGCTGATAATAGCAAAAATCAAGTAACAAATATCAAAAATAGTTTCAGGT
>JBGULZ010000368.1:0-3562 GCA_045116595.1 Ruminococcus sp.
GTCCATGACGATGGAAGAGGCGGCTGAATATATCCGTTCCTCGCACGTGCTAAAAAACACTTCGGCGCATTTGATCTCTGTCGATACGCTTACCGGTCTTTCAACGCGCCCGAGACAGGGAACTGCCGACGACTATGCTGTTTCATATGAACGGCTGGATCTGCTTAAAAATGTGGATTGGATCAATGAGATCGGAAAGTCCATCAATGTTTCCCGCGCGTATACAAACCCTATGAACGGCGAGCAATCGCTTGCTTTCTGCAACAAGGTCACGCTTAAAGATAAAGGAAGCGGTTCTTCCGGGGAGGCGGTACTTCTTCGGGTTATCCCAATCGCGGAGCTTGAGCAGAAATGGGTCTTTCCTCAGGAGGAGTTCGCGAATGCCGAGCTCTCAATGATCGACTCCAACGGCGATTATATCCTAAAAAGTCACAGCTTTAAGAACTCTAATTTTTTTGAGTTCTATAAGTCCTATAATCGATCGGATCCCGCGTCGTCGAAGCAATTGTCAGACTATATCACTTCGTCGACCGGCTCTGTTTCAATGCTCAATTCACACGGGGAGGAGTGCGTACTCGCGTTTACTCCTCTCGCCGACACTGTAGGGTGGACGCTGCTCGGTTTTGTACCGGCGAAGGATCTCCGCGCGGGTATAGAAAACTGGCTGCTGGTCGGGGTGGTATCCGCGGGTCTGTTGATTTTGTTCCTCTTAGACCTGTTCTATATGCTTAATCTTAACAAGCGCCTTCAGGTCACCGCAAAAGAAGCGGAATACGCGAATAAGGCGAAAACCGATTTTCTGTCTACGATGTCGCATGATATCCGGACTCCGATGAACGCTATCATAGGTCTTACGACTATCGCCGAGAATAATCTCGGTGATGTGGAGTCAACAGGCGAGAGCCTCAGAAAAATACGGCTCGCCGGCAATCACCTGATGACCTTGATCAATGATATTCTGGATATTTCCAAGGTGGAAAGCGGAAAGCTGAAATTGAGTCCTCTGACGTTTTCCGTTGTAGAGACGGTAGAAAACCTTATAAATATTTCGCAGCCGATGATCAAGGAAAAAAATATTGATTTTAGCTTCCATATAAATCATATGGAAAAGGAATACCTGTATACCGATCAGCTTCGCCTGAATCAGATATATATCAATATCCTTTCCAACGCGATCAAATACACGGAACCCAACGGGAGCGTGAGTGTTGAATTAAGCGAGAAACAGAGCGCCGTACCCGGATGCATACAGCTTACCTATGTTGTAGCCGATACGGGTATCGGTATGACTCCTGAATTTATGGAGACTATGTATCAGCCTTTCTCGCGCCAGATCGACAGCCGTGTAAACAGCATCCAGGGAACAGGTCTCGGACTGGCGATCACAAAGCAGATGGTCGAGCTGATCGGCGGAGTGATCGAATGTCAGAGCGAGCCCGGTGTGGGAACGACCTTTACCGTTGTGCTGGATATCCCCGTTTCCGACAGGCAGAGGGATAATTTGAAGCTTGAGCCGATCGATGTTTTGGTCGTCGATGACGATGAGAGCACGCTCCGGACAGCGGTCGAGACCCTTGAGGCTCTCGGCGTCTCGGCAGATCAGGCGAGAAGCGGACCGGAAGCAATCGGTATGATCGAGCTAAGGCACCTTTCGGAACGGGATTATGATGTAGTCATTGTCGATTGGAAAATGCCTGAAACAGACGGTATTGAGACGATCAGTAAAATCAGCTCTATGTCTGAGATAAAGATCCCTTATTTGCTTATTTCCGCGTACGACTGGTCGGATATCGAGGATAAGGCAAAAGAGGCGGGCGCGAACGGCTTTGTCAGAAAACCGTTTTTCCGCTCCACGCTCTATGATAAGATCAACGATCTGGTCGGGGATAAGTCAAACTCAGGAGAGCCGGAGGATGACTATTCCGATTTGAAAGGAATGCGCATCCTTATAGCCGAGGATAACGATATCAACTGGGAGATCATATCGGGTATGCTCGATATGTTCGGAATTATTACCGAACGCGCGGAAAACGGACGGGTCTGCGTAGATATGATCAGCAGTGCAAAAGACGGAAGCTATGAGCTGATATTTATGGATGTGCAGATGCCCGAAATGAACGGACTTGACGCTACCAAAGCTATCCGGAAGCTTGAGAGCCCGTGGGCGTCATCTATCCCCATCGTCGCAATGACGGCTGACGCGTTCTCGGAAAACGTTACAAATTGTCTGAACGCGGGAATGAACGGGCATATCGCTAAGCCCGTTGATATAAAATTAGTCATCAAAGAGATCCGAAGGATCAAAGAAAGAAGGGAATAATCTTGAAAAAAACATTCTGCGTATTATTAGCGGTGATGATGATACTCGGTCTGGCTGCGTGCGGCTCGGCAAAACAGGACGCAAAGACCGGGGAAGGCTTCAAGCCGTCTCTTGACACCTCAGCCAAGAGCAAGATCACCATTGCCGGAGGCTACAACAACTTTGAGGCGCTGGAAACCGAGTTTGAGCGGTTCGGCGAATACTATCCCAACGTTGAAATGAAGTTTACGAGCATCGACGATTTTAATAATATGATCGGCACGGTTCTGAACGGCAACGACGCGCCTGACATATACGTAAACTACTCATGGATGTACGGCAGAGATCAGTATAAATCTTCTATCGAACACGCCGAAGATCTGTCCGATCCGTCCTTGAAGCTTGATCTGGACTGTATTCGCAGCAATATCATTCTGAACACGGATGACGGTTCGCTTCCGATGGTCCCGGTTTTCTCAAACACCTATGGTATGCTCGTGAACAACGATCTTTTTGAAAAAGAAGGTCTGAGCGTTCCGAAGACATACAAGGAATTGGTAGATGTGTGTAAAGCGTTTAGGGGAAAGGGTTACAAAAACCCGCTGATGGGCTTTACCAAAGAGGAAACGACATCGCTTTTCACTTTGACGATATATCCGTTCTTCTGCGGCACAATGGAGAACGACAAAGAGGGCGTCAAAAAGTTCAATGCCCTTGATAAATCAGCGGGCGAGTATATGAGACCTTCTCTTGAAAAGGAGGAGCAATTCCTGAAAGACTGCGCTGTGGATCTCGACGCCTGCTCAAAGATCGAAAACAACTATGACGCCGTTATCCTCCGCTTTTTTGAAGGCGACGTTCCTATGATGACCTGCTCCGGAGATACCGTATCGGGTACAAAGAAAAGAGAAAGCCGTTCCGAGGCGTTTATCGCGCACCCGTTCAAATACACATTCGTTCCTGTTCCGCTGTCGGACGAAGGCGCTAATTTTATGGATATGCCTAATCTGCAGTTCTCTGTCAACAAGGACAGCTCGAATTTGGATATGGCTAACGAATTTATGCGCTTCCTTATCACATCGCGTGAACTCAACGAGATGGCGCAGAACAAGGGGCTTATGTCGCCCACAAAGGATCTGTCTTTTAACAGTATGTACGCGGCGTTCGGTGATGTTCCGAAATCCCGGATCGTTTCACCCGAGGAATTGGGCTTAACGGATGACGCGGTAATACAGTTAAGGCAGGCGGTTTACGGAGTAGGAA
>JBGULZ010000369.1:0-1911 GCA_045116595.1 Ruminococcus sp.
ACAAACGGATACAGACCGGATTGGATTCTCGAGGTTGAGCAGATTGATGGTATTTAGAGAAACCAAAGAGAAAGTTTTCCGCAGCAGATATTTAAAGGGGAACAACAAATGACCGACAATAAATCCGCTTTTGCGGTGAATCAATATGACGAGAACGTGCGGAAGGTGATTCCGCATTATGATGAGATATACGAGCAGATTTTCAGCGTGATAACCACCTATTGCGGTGACAAGCTGGTTGCCGTTCTGGACACCGGCTGTGGTACAGGCAATTTCGGCGTGATGGCGCTGAACAGGTTGAACCTGACTGAGCTGGTGCTCTGCGATCCTTCCGAAAAAATGCTCGCTGACGCGCAAAAGAAGTTGGCAAATCAGGGCTCAGAATTTCATTGTATCGGCTCGGAAAAGCTCGAATTTTCAAACCGCTTTGACGTTGTCACGGCTATCCAGTCACACCATTATTTCGACCGCGCAACAAGAGAAACGGCGGTCAAAAATTGCTTTACTGCCTTGAAGCCCGGCGGTATCTTTATCTGCTTTGAGAACACCGCGCCGTTTTCCGAACGCGGCAAAGACCTCTTACTGAAACGTATCGAAGCCTTTGGTTTAGCTGCAGGAAGAACGCCGGACGAAGTGCGGTCACATTCCGCAAGATACAACACCGAGTATTTCCCGATAACGATAAAAGAGCACTTGGAACTGCTCGAAAGAACAGGCTTTGCCGTCTGCGAGCTGTTCCTGTATTCCTATATGCAGAGCGGATTTTACGCGATAAAAGGGTGAAAGTTATGCCGGAACAGAATGATTTAAATGTCCGTAACCGCGCGGAGTTCAGGGAACCGTGAGCGCAGCAAAAATATAAAAAGAAAATCCCGCATTGACAAGCCGTTTGGCGGTCAATGCGGGTCGTTTTTTAGTATCCTCTGATTATTTTTTTGCCGGCTTTCAAGATAAAGTAGCCCGTGCAAAAGACAGCTGCGGTGGCGATAACCGTTTTGATCACGCGCATTTTTGCCTTTCTTTCAAGCTCCTCCCGGATCTTCTCGCGGAGAGCGGTCTCGAGCTCTTCTCTGATTTTTTCCTTGACCTGATCTTCGACCGCGCTGAACGCGGCTTCTACCTTTTCGTCCAGCTTTGTGTTCTTGATGATCTGGTCAATGACTGCTTTTTGGTCTTTCATAAAAATTCACCCCGATACAGTTTTTGCGGCATTTGCCTTTACAAAAATATTATATCACATCAAACCGGCTTTGTCTATTATGATTTGCCGTTTATTTAATTAATTACTTTGATATTTTACCGGAAAAGTCCAAGATCGCCTTGGCGGTTTTGCTTTGCTGTTCTTCACCGGAGATCGTCGCCGTGCCGTCGCCCGTTTGATCGCCGTAGTTGCCGAACTGCGAATGATTACCGCCGTCGAGCACAACTTCGGTAGAGTTTGAGGGGAAATATTTTTTTGACTCCTCATAAGCTTTTAGCTCAAGCACGTTGTCCTCTGTTCCGTAAATCGAGAGCAGCGCTGTCGATCCCGGCAGCTGCGACGTCGGGTAGGACGCGAGGAGCACAACGCCGTCGACATTATCGTGATCACAGGCGTACTTCGCGGCGGCGATACCGCCCATTGAGTGCCCCGACACGATCCATGTGTCGTAGTTGGAGTTATCGGTTATCCTGTCGGCGGCGTTCATATCAAAAATCGCCATATGCATAGGAACCTCGAGCAAAAAGCAGTCGACCCCGCCGTCGGCGAGCTTTTTCATCAGCGGCAGGTAAGCCTTTGAGTCGATCTTCGCGCCGGGGTAAAAGACGAGCGCTGTTTTATCTCCGTTTCCGTCAACAAAATATCCGCCGTCGAATTTTGAGACCTTTGCTCTGCCGGAATTCGCGGACGCCTCGACCGTAACGTCTTGC
>JBGULZ010000370.1:0-3490 GCA_045116595.1 Ruminococcus sp.
TGAACGCGAGTTCAGGCGCCAGGGAATTAACCTCACCGAGGACGAGTACCCCGAATTTTTCAAGAGCGTTTCGGTCAAAAAGCAGTACAACACGCTCGACGATTTTTACGCGGCGATAGGCTACGGCGGAGTCCAGCTCTGGAAAATCATGCCGCGCCTAAAGGAAGAGTATCAGAAAAAGTACGCTGAAGATATCGAGAATATCGAGGTTCCGCAGGCTCCCGTAAAGCGCACCAAGGCGAGCTCGGGAGTTGTTATCGAGGGCAACGACGATGTGCTTGTCAAGTTCTCTAATTGCTGCAATCCGCTTCCGGGTGACGTGATAATCGGCTACATCACCCGCGGCTACGGCGTGTCTATCCACAAGCGCAACTGCACCAACGTGCCGAAGGACGTCTCAAAAAGCGAGGAACCCGAGCGCTGGATCAACTGCTACTGGGAGGATGAGCCGGGCGAAGCGTTCCGCAGTACTCTCCAGATCACCGCGGCTGACCGCACGGGACTGCTCGCGGACGTTACTATAAAATTGTCGTCTATGCACATCTTTATCCACAGCCTGAATTCGCGCGAGCTGAAAACGGGCAGGGCGGTCGTCACCGTAACGATAGACGTAAAGGGCAAAAACCACCTCCGCGGCGTAATCTCAAAGCTGTCGGATATCAACGGAATAGAAGAAATAAAGAGGCTGTAATGAAAGCGATAATCCAAAGAGTAAGCTCTGCGCAAGTTGATATAGAAGGAAAAACCGTCGGCAAGATCGGCGCGGGCTTCCTTATCCTGCTCGGTGTTGAGCAGGACGACGACGAACGCCACGCAAAGGCGCTTGCCGATAAAATATCATTTTTGCGCGTGTTCACCGACGAAAACGACAAAATGAACCTGTCACTAAAAGACATCGACGGCTCGGTGCTCGTGATCTCAAACTTCACGCTCTGCGCCGACTGCTCGCACGGCAGACGTCCGAGCTTTATCGCCGCCGCGCGTCCCGAAAAGGCTGAGCCGCTGTACGAGTATTTCTGCAAGGTTATGCTCGATAACGGTATAAAAAGCGTAGAAAAGGGCGTTTTCGGCGCGGATATGCAGGTGTCGCTTGTAAACGACGGCCCGGTAACTATAGATATTAATACTAAGGACTTAAAAATATGATCAATGTAAAGGTTTATCACGTCGGCGAGATAATGACGAACTGCTCTTATCTTGTTGACGAGGCAACGGGAAAATCCGCTGTGGTCGACCCCGGCGGAAGATCCGAAAAGCTTATTTCTCAGATAAAAAGCGACGGCGGAGCTCTCGAGTATGTGTTGCTCACTCACGGTCACTACGACCATATCGAATTCGCCAAGCAGCTTGCCGATATGTTCGGCGCAAAAATCGTGACGGGTAAAGAGAACGACCGCTTTTTAAGCGACCCGTCGCTCAATCTCACCGCCAAGCATTTTATTGATATGCCACCGTTTTCGGCGGATATCACGCTCGGCGACGGAGATAAATTCAAGCTCGGCGAGACTGAGATAACATACTACTACACACCCGGTCACACAAGCGGCTGCGGGGTATTTGTGTTTGACGATATTATGATCTGCGGCGACGTGCTGTTTTGCGAATCCTGCGGCAGGACCGACCTGCCCACGGGCGACGACTACACTATCACGCAGTCGCTCAGAAGATTAACGCATTTTGAGGGCGACTACACCGTTATCCCCGGACACGGACCGATGACGACGCTCGAGCACGAGCGCAGGTTCAACCCTTATATGAGGGGCTTATAAATGAATCTGTACGTCAAAAACAACCGCTTTTGGTTCGAGCTCGAAAATCTCACAAGGATGTTCTTCCCGAACGAGAAGATCAACGTATCCAAGGAGTTTTCTTCGACCGAGCCGCCGTATGTGTTCTCGGAGCTTTCGGATAAAATCACCGTCAGGGTGCAGATCGCTGATTTTTGCAGGGAAGAGACTGCCGCGATCAAGGGCGACGACACGCTAGACGAGCTTTCTACGGTCACTCTGCTCTATAAGATCTTGCGGGATTACACCCAAATCTCACAGCCGTGGGGATTGCTGACGGGCGTAAGACCCGTAAAGCTGCTGCGAAAAATCAGCGAAGAAGCCGGGATGGACAACGCCGTAAAGCGGTTTACGGACGAGTTTTTCGTCAGCGAAGAAAAGGCTCGGCTTGCCCGTATGACCGAGGAAAACGAGCGCAAGATACTCTCGCTTTCAAGGCCGGAATCGTTCAGCCTGTATGTCGGCATACCGTTTTGCCCGTCAAGGTGCAGCTATTGCTCATTTGTGATGTCGTCCATCGAGCGCGCGCAAAAGCTGATAGAGCCGTATGTAGAATTACTCTGCGAGGAGCTCAAGGCTACGGCAAAGGCGACAAGGGATCTCGGGCTGCGGCTCGAGAGCGTATACTTCGGCGGAGGAACTCCCACAACGCTCAGCGCGGAGCAGTTAAGTAAAGTCCTTTCGACGGTCAATTCCGAATTTGATATGACGACCTGCCGCGAGTTCACCGTTGAAGCCGGCAGACCCGACACTATAACACGGGATAAACTTAATTCTCTAAAAGAAAATAACGTCGGCAGGATAAGCATAAATCCCCAGACAGTCAGTGACGATGTGCTCAAAGCAATCGGTAGAAAACACACCGCCGCTCAGTTTTACGAGGCGTTTGACCTCGCGCGGCAGTGCGGGTTCAACAATATAAACACAGACCTTATCGCCGGGCTCCCGTCAGATACGCTCGAGGGCTTCCAAAGCTCCCTCGACTCAATGCTCGACCTAAACGCCGAGTGCGTCACCGTCCATACTCTTTGTATGAAGCGCGCTTCAAACCTCACGATGGACGGCAAGATGCTGAACAGGGAAGAGGCGCTGACCGCACGCCGGATGCTCAATTACGCTCAAAGCAGATTGACTGAAGAAAAATACATACCGTATTACCTATACCGCCAGACAAGGATGGTCAGCAACCTCGAAAACGTCGGTTGGTCGCTAAAGGGGTACGAGAGCCTTTACAACGTCTATGTAATGGACGAGACCCACACGATCCTCGCCTGCGGTTCGGGAGGAGTCACAAAGCTAAAGGACAGCGGCGCCGATTACCTCAAAAGGGTGTTCAATTTTAAGTTCCCCTACGAATACATTGACAGATTTGACGAAATACTCAAAAGAAAAGCCGAAATCTACGCATTTTATGCGCAAAATTTGAATTGATAATTGTAATCAATAGTGATATACTATGAAATAACAAAAAATTAAGCGGGTCCATACCCGTACAGAAAGGTTGGTAATTATGGGAAAATTTGATGAAATCCTTGATGATGTTGTGGTTAACGCCAAAACAGCCGCTTCGGCAGTTTCAAAAAAGGCAGCGTTCGTTTACGACGCGTCAAAGCACAAGATCACAGCAGCCGAAATGAGAGGCGAGATCAACAAAAAGCTCAAGGAGTTAGGTAAGTACACCTACAAGGCAAGAGTTTATAATA
>JBGULZ010000371.1:0-14425 GCA_045116595.1 Ruminococcus sp.
ACCTTAGCACGTCGGCAAACCTTTTGTCACTTCGTGACATTTCCCTTAAAAAGGGAATCACCTTTTGTCGCTTCGCGACATTTCCCCAATCAGGGGAATTTCCCGTAACAAGTGACGGGGGAGGCTTTAAAAGTTATTGCGGCGTTGATTCTCGATCCAAAACCTTACACGCCGTCGGGCGTATCTTTTGGGGCGAAAAACAGGCTCCAAAGAGTTTTAATTCCTTTGGAGCACTAAAAGTTAAAAAAGTGTTAAATTTAGTTAAAAACCTTTAAAAATCCCCTTGACAACTTGCCGAAACAGGCGTACAATAGTAAAATGTACCATAATGGGGATATGTACGAAAAGCCTTGAAAATTTCCGAAAAAAAGGCTTTTGACAAGGGGATATTATCACAAAATTCCCCTGATGTCAAGATGTTTTTTCGTGGTTTTTTTGTGAGCTTTTTCACACATACCTTTATGAAGTCGAAAAAATTAAAGGAGTGATACGCCTAATGGTTAATGTCAAACCCGTAAAACTGGGCAACACCGAAAGAATGAGCTTTGGCAAGATCGACGAAGTCATCGATATGCCGAATCTTATCGAGGTGCAAAAGGAGTCATACAACTGGTTCCTTAACGAAGGCCTTGAGGAAGTGTTCAAGGACGTTTCCGGCATTACCGACTATCAGGACAATCTTGTTCTTGATTTTATTGATTATACTCTCGACATCGAGCACCCCAATTACAGCGTGATCGAGTGCAAGGTCAGAGACGCCACATATTCGGCAGCGCTGAGGGTCACCGCGCGGCTGCTGAACAAGTCCACGGGCGAAATTAAAGAAAGCAACGTCTTTATGGGCGATTTCCCGCTGATGACTCCCAGCGGAACATTCGTGATCAACGGCGCTGAGCGTGTAATCGTATCACAGCTCGTCCGCTCACCCGGTGTTTACTACAAGATGGATCACGACAAAACCGGTAAAAGACTTTACTCCACCACCGTTATCCCTAACCGCGGAGCGTGGCTCGAGTACGAAACCGATATAAACGACGTTTTCTATGTCCGTATCGACAAAAACAGAAAGCTCCCCGTTACATCATTCATCAGAGCGCTCGGCTTGGGCACCGACGCCGAAATCCTCGACTTCTTCGGCGACGACGTGAGAATGAAGGCGACTATCGAAAAGGATCAGGCTCACAATGTTGAGGAGGGTCTTATCGAGGTCTACAAAAAGCTCCGTCCCTCTGAGCCCCCGACAGTCGACAGCGCGCAGACCCATATCAACAACCTGTTCTTTGACGAGAACCGTTACGATATGTCAAGGGTCGGCAGATATAAATACAACAAAAAGCTCGGCATCGCCAACCGCCTTGCCGGTCAAAAGATAGCAGAGCCCATCGCCAACCCCAGAACAGGCGAGGTTATGGCGCTCAGAGATGAAAAGCTCTCAAAGGAAAAGGCTCTCGAGATCGAGAACGCGGGCGTTACCGTGGCTTATGTAAAGAACTCCGAGGGCGAGACCGTAAAGATCATCTCAAACGGTATGGTAGACATCGGCTGCTACGTTGACTTCGACGCAGAGGCTGAATGCGGCATCAAGGAGAACGTCCGCTTTGACTATCTCTGCGAGATCCTCGATTCCGCCGAGAACGAGGAACAGCTCAAGGAAATGCTCCGCGAGCGCGCGGGCGAGCTCGTTCCCAATCACATCACCGTTGAGGATATCTTCGCGACCATCAACTACCTCAACTGCGTCGCGAACGGCATCGGCAACACCGACGACATCGATAACCTGGGCAACAGACGTATCCGCTGCGTAGGCGAGCTTCTGCAGAACCAGTTCAGGATCGGTTTTTCAAGACTTGAAAGAGTCGTAAGGGAGAGAATGACGACCCAGTCTCAGGATATGGATCAGCTCTCGCCCAACTCACTCATCAACATCCGTCCCGTGACCGCGGCTATCAAGGAGTTCTTCGGCTCCTCGCCTCTGTCACAGTTTATGGATCAGACAAACCCGCTTGCCGAGCTCACTCACAAGCGCCGTCTATCAGCGCTCGGTCCCGGAGGTCTTTCGCGTGACCGCGCGGGATTTGAGGTCCGTGACGTACACTACACCCACTACGGACGTATGTGTCCTATCGAGACCCCTGAAGGACCTAACATCGGTCTTATCTCGTATCTCGCATCATTCGCCAAGATAAACAAGTACGGCTTTGTTGAGGCGCCCTTCCGCAAGATCAACAAGGAAACAGGCGTTGTAACAGACGAGGTCGTATATATGACAGCCGACGTCGAGGACAACTACTACGTTGCGCAGGCTAACGAACCCCTCGACGAGGAAGGCAGATTTGTACACAAAAGAGTCGTAGGACGTTACCGCGACGAGTTCGTGGAGCTTCCCGCGGAACGCTTTGACTATATGGACGTATCGCCTAAGATGGTCGTGTCCGTAGCTACCGCCATGATCCCGTTCCTCGAGAACGACGACGCTAACCGTGCCTTGATGGGCGCGAACATGCAGCGTCAGGCTGTCCCGCTCCTCCGCTCCGAGGCTCCGGTAGTAGGAACAGGTATGGAGTACAAGGCAGGCACCGACTCGGGCGTATGTATCCTCGCTGAAGAGGACGGCGTTGTTATGAGCGTCGACGCCCGCAACATCCGCGTTCAGTACGACAGCGGCAGAGTTCAGGACTTTGAGGTAATCAAGTTCCTGCGCTCAAACCAGGGCACCTGCTTCAACCAGCGTCCGATCGTTGAGAGAGGCCAGCGCTTTAAGAAGGGCGAGGTCCTCGCGGACGGTCCCGCTACCGATAACGGCGAGATCGCGCTCGGAAAGAACGCCCTCATCGGCTTTATGACCTGGGAAGGCTATAACTACGAGGACGCCGTACTGCTCAACGAAAAAATCGTTCGTGACGATGTTTACACATCTATCCATATCGAAGAATACGACACAGAAGCCCGTGACACAAAGCTCGGCCCCGAGGAGATCACTCGCGATATCCCCAACGTGGGCGAGGACGTGCTCAAATACCTCGACGAGGACGGTATCATCCAGATCGGTTCCGAGGTCAAGGCGGGCGACATCCTTGTAGGTAAGGTAACTCCCAAGGGAGAGACCGAGCTTACCGCCGAGGAAAGGCTCCTCAGAGCTATCTTCGGCGAAAAGGCAAGAGAGGTAAGAGATACTTCTCTGCGCGTGCCCCACGGCGAACAGGGTACGGTAGTAGACGTAAAGGTATTCACCCGCGCGGACAGCCGCAACGAGCTGCAGCCGGGCGTTAACAAGGTAGTTAGAGTTTACCTCGCCCTCAAGCGCAAGATCAGCGTGGGCGACAAGATGGCGGGACGCCACGGTAACAAGGGCGTCGTTTCGCGTATCCTCCCGGTTGAGGATATGCCCTTCCTGCCCGACGGTACTCCGCTTGACATCGTGCTCAACCCCTTGGGCGTACCTTCACGTATGAACATCGGTCAGGTGCTCGAGGTCCACCTCGGCTACGCGGCAAAGGCGCTTGGCTGGAAGATTATGACCCCCGTATTTGACGGCGCTCATGAGCAGGATATTTTTGCCGCTCTTAAGGACGCGGGCTACAGCGAGGACGGTAAGACATGGCTTATCGACGGCAGAACGGGCGAGCGATTTGACAACCCCGTAACCGTCGGCTATATGTACTACCTCAAGCTGCATCACCTCGTTGACGAGAAGATCCACGCAAGAAGCACAGGTCCGTACTCACTCGTTACCCAGCAGCCTCTGGGCGGTAAGGCTCAGTTCGGCGGTCAGCGTTTCGGTGAGATGGAAGTTTGGGCGCTGGAGGCTTACGGCGCGGCTTATACGCTTCAGGAGATTTTGACCGTCAAGTCGGACGACGTTGTAGGACGTGTAAAGACCTACGAAGCGATCGTAAAGGGTCAGAACATCCCCGCCCCGGGAATCCCCGAGTCATTCAGAGTTCTTATCAAGGAGCTCCAGTCGCTCTCGCTCGACGTAAGAGTGCTTGACCAGCAGGGCGAGGAGATCGACATCAAGCAGAAGTTCGAGGAGGACGAGGATCTCGTCGACGCGGCTTCAACAGAGTTTGATGAGGACAGCGTAATGACCTCGATGGACGGCTACACCCTTGACGAGGGCGGAGAAGAAGGCAATATGTTTGACGATTCTCTTGCCGACGAAGAGGAAGACGACGACAGCGTATTTGATTTTGACGACTTTGGTTCGGACGAACTTTGATAAGGAGGAAGTAAAATGATAGACAATAATGTTTTTGATTCAATTAAAATCGGCCTTGCTTCCCCCGAGCAGATCAGAGAATGGTCATACGGCGAGGTAACAAAGCCCGAGACCATCAACTACCGCACACTCAAGCCCGAGCGCGAAGGCCTCTTTTGCGAGCGTATTTTCGGACCTACAAAGGACTGGGAGTGCCACTGCGGAAAGTACAAGAGGATCCGCTTCAAGGGCAAGATCTGCGACCGCTGCGGCGTAGAGGTAACAAGAGCCAAGGTAAGACGCGAGCGTATGGGTCATATCGAGCTCGCCGCTCCCGTATCGCACATCTGGTATTTCAAGGGTATCCCCTCAAGGATCGCCCTTATGCTGGATATCTCTCCCAAGGCATTGGAGAACGTGCTTTATTTCTCACAGTATATAGTAACAGATCCCGGCGACTGCCGCGATCTTTCAAAAATGCAGTGCCTAAGCGAAACCGAGTACAACGATATGCGCGAAAAGTATGAGGATGACTTTAAGGCAGGCATGGGCGCGGAATCGATCCAGGCGCTGCTTGCAGAGATCGACCTCGACGCGCTTTCAACAGAGCTTAAAGAGGAGCTCGAGGCTGCTTCCGGACAGAAGCGCATCCGCCTCTTGAAGCGCCTTGACGTTGTAGAGAGCTTCCGCCTTTCGGGTAACCGTCCCGAGTGGATGATCCTCGACGTCGTTCCGGTCATCCCGCCGGACATCCGTCCTATGGTACAGCTCGACGGCGGACGTTTTGCGACCTCCGACCTCAACGACCTCTACCGCAGGGTGATCAACAGAAACAACCGACTCAAAAAGCTCTTAGAGCTCAACGCTCCCGAGATCATCATCCGCAACGAAAAGCGTATGCTCCAGGAATCCGTTGACGCTCTCATCGACAACGGCCGCCGCGGCCGTCCCGTAACAGGACCCAACAACCGCGCTCTCAAGTCGCTTTCCGATATGCTCAAGGGTAAGCAGGGACGCTTCCGTCAGAACCTTCTCGGTAAGCGCGTCGACTACTCGGGACGTTCGGTTATCGTTGTAGGACCTGAACTCAAAATGTACCAGTGCGGTCTCCCCAAGGAGATGGCGCTTGAGCTGTTCAAGCCCTTCGTTATGAAGCGTCTTGTAGAGACAAAGGCTGAACAGAATATCAAATCGGCGCGTAAGGCTGTTGAGCGTGCTAAAGAAAACGTTTGGGACGCTCTTGAAGTAGTTATCAAGGGTCACCCCGTAATGCTCAACCGTGCGCCTACACTTCACCGCCTCGGTATCCAGGCATTTGAGCCCGTACTTGTAGAGGGCAGGGCTATCAAGCTCCATCCGCTCGTATGTACCGCGTTCAACGCCGACTTCGACGGCGACCAGATGGCTGTTCACGTTCCGCTTTCGGCGGAGGCTCAGGCAGAGGCAAGGTTCCTTATGCTCGCTGCCGGCAACCTCTTGAAGCCCTCTGACGGCCAGCCTGTTGCGGTACCTACCCAGGATATGATCCTCGGCTCCTACTACCTGACCTTGGACAAGGACGGAGAAAAGGGCGAGGGCAAGGTTTTCCGCAACATCGACGAGGTAATGATGGCGTACCAGACGGGCGTTATCGAGCTTCACTCAAAAATCAAGGTTCGCCGCGAGATGGAGATCGACGGCGAAATGTGCAGCGCGCTTGTTGACACGACTATCGGTAAGATCATCTTCAACAACCCCATCCCGCAGGATCTCGGATTTGTTGACAGAAGCATCCCCGAGAACAAATTTAAGTTCGAGGTTGACTTCCTTGTTAAGAAGGGCGGACTTAAAAAGATCATCGACAAGTGCATAAAGAAGCACGGCACGGCAAGAACCAGCCAGCTCCTTGACGACATCAAGGCTCAGGGCTACAAATACTCCACAAAGGGCGCTATCACCGTCGCGGTCTGCGACGCGGTCATCCCGCCCGAGAAGAAGGAGATCATTGCCGACGCCGAGGCTAAGATCGACGAGATCCGCAACCAGTTTATGATGGGTCTTCGTTCCGACGAGGAGCGGTATGAAGCTATCCTCGGAATCTGGAACAAGGCTACAAACGATGTTACCGACGCGCTTCAGGGCAACCTTGACCGCTACAACCCCATCTTTATGATGGCGGATTCCGGTGCGCGTGGTAGTATCAGCCAGATCCGTCAGCTCGCCGGTATGCGCGGACTTATCGCGAACACATCGGGTAAAACTATCGAGATCCCGATCAGAGCTAACTACCGTGAGGGTCTTAACATCCTCGAATACTTTATTTCTTCGCGCGGCGCCCGTAAGGGTCTTGCCGATACAGCGCTGCGTACAGCGGACTCGGGTTACCTTACCCGCCGTCTGGTCGACGTTTCGCAGGAGGTCATCATCCGCGACGAGGACTGCGGCACAAAAGAGGGTCTTGAGATCTTTGACATCAGGGCTATCGAATCCGATCCCAAGTCGGTCATCGAGCCGCTCAGCGAGCGTCTTGTAGGCCGTTATCTGCTCGACGATTTCTGCGACGAAAACGGCAACGTGCTCGTTTCCAAGGACAGAATGATGGGCGAGGCAGAGGCTGAGATCATCGTAAATTCAGGCGTATCAAGCGTAAAGATCCGCTCGGTACTTTCCTGCCGCGCAAAGCACGGCGCCTGCCGCAAGTGCTACGGCGCTAACCTTGCGAACCGCCAGCCCGTTACGGTCGGTGAGGCAGTAGGTATCATCGCCGCCCAGTCGATCGGTGAGCCGGGTACTCAGCTTACAATGAGAACCTTCCACACCGGCGGTGTAGCTAACGCAGAGGATATCACACAGGGTCTTCCGCGTGTTGAGGAGCTGTTTGAAGCCAGAAAGCCCAAGAGCTTGGCTATCATCAGTGAGATCGACGGTGAGGTCCGCTTTGAGGAGATCAAAAACGCGCGTCACGCCGTTATCTTCAACAAGGAAACAGGCGACGAAAAGACATATCTCATCCCCTTCGGCTTCCGTGTAAAGGTTATGGAGGGCGACTATGTCCGCAAGGGCGATACCATCACCGACGGTTCGGTCAACCCCCACGACATCCTCGATATCCTCGGACCCGACGCTGTTATGAACTACCTTATCTCTGAGGTTCAAAAGACATACCGTCTCCAGGGTGTTGAGATCAACGACAAGCACATCGAGGTAATCGTTCGCCAGATGATGCGCAAGGTCAGGGTCGACGACGCGGGCGATACAGGCTTTATGTCCGGTCAGACCTACGATAAAAACGACGTTCTTTATGAGAACGAGATCATCAAAAAGCGCATTGCCGCAGGCGAGGAAGGACTCAGAGAGGCGACCTTCACCCAGCAGCTCCTCGGTATCACCAAGGCTGCTCTCGCGACCGACAGCTTTATGTCGGCGGCTTCGTTCCAGGAGACAACAAGAGTGCTCACCGACGCCGCTATCAAGGGCAAGGTAGACTCGCTCGTTGGTCTTAAGGAGAACGTTATCATCGGTAAGCTTATCCCTGCCGGCACAGGTATGCAGAGATATGCTAACGTCAAGCTCGAAAGCAACAAGCCCGTGCTTGTTTCGGACGACACAAGCCTTGACGAGATCGATTTTTAACAGTACGATTCAATAATTTTCAACGCAGGGCGGACCGATGTGTCCGCCCTGCTTTTTTCTTTCATAATATACCCCTTGACTATCCAACTAAAAAAAGGTAAAATATAATAGATTGGAATGATTTGATGAATAAAGTTTTAAAAACAAAACTGCAGCTATCATCGTTATCTATCTTCAGGGGGATAATGGGACGGTCTGTGCCGAACGCGTTTTACAGGCTTTTGTGCTCGATCGAGAAATCTCCGGCGGAGTTTTTGAGCGCTTACGGCGAGTTTTATTCGCTTATTTCAGAGCGCGGCTGCTCCGACAGCCTTGCCTACGCTATGACCGAGGCGGCTCTGTTTGACGAAAACTGCTTTACCCGCGCTGCCGCGGGAGGCAGAGAGGACGAGCTCCCCGAGGGTGTATTAAACGCGGTAAAGCGCGACTGCGAGGCGATCTTGGCGGCTGCCAATCTCAGCTCCGACGACGTTATCTCGGCGTATTCAAGCTATGAAGAGATCGCGCCCGTTGCGCAGGAGCTTCCGAGGTGGGAGTGCGGAGAATGTGCCGAGAGCTTTAAAATGTTCGACGGCTCGCTCAAAAGCATCGCCCGCTGGTACAGAGAAAACGGCTGCGGGATGTTCGCGCGCTACAAGGCTTTTGTATGGCGCGACGGCGATATCAGACCCGTCACCCACCACGATACTATCGACCTTGACGACTTCACGGGCTATGAGCGCCAGCGCGATAAGGTCATTAAAAACACCGAAGCGTTTTTGCAGGGCAAAAGCTGCAACAACTGCCTGCTCTACGGAGATATGGGCACGGGCAAAAGCTCAACGGTCAAGGCGATTGCCAACCGCTACAGAAAAGACGGGCTCAGGATCGTGGAGATCCCCAAGGAGAGGCTTATGGAATTTCCGCTTTTGGCGGAAAAAATCGCCGCTCTGCCGATGAAGTTCATCATCTTTATCGACGATCTGTCGTTCCAAAGTCAGGATCAGAGCTACACAACGCTCAAGGCGGTGCTCGAGGGCGGGCTTTCCGCAAGACCTGACAACGCCCTGATCTACGCAACCTCAAACCGCAGGCATATCGTGAAGGAAAGGCTTTCCGACCGCAGCTTTGAGGTCGACGATATAAACACGCGCGATAATATGCAGGAGACCCTGTCGCTATCTGACAGGTTTGGGTTGACGGTTTGCTACACCGTTCCAAATAAAAAAGAATTTATCAGCATCGTATGCGCGCTCGCCGATGAACGCGGGCTCGATATCCCGCATGAGGAATTGGCGGCGGGAGCAGAGCGCTTTGCGCTTTCGCGGAGCGGAAGATCGCCGCGCTGCGCCAAACAGTATATTGAATCGCTTTTATGCTGATTTTGTTGTTACCTTAGTTTTTGGAGGAGATTTTATGAAAAAAATAATTGCAGGCATTCTTTGCTTAGCTCTCGTGTTCGGCTCGGCTTTTGTGCTGGCAGGATGCGGCGACTCTAATTATCCCGTAAAGATCGCTAATCTCACTATCGAAAAAGAGCCCAAGAGCATTGTAGTGCTCGACCCCAACTCGGCGGACATCATCTCGTATATGGGCTATGATGTCAAGATCGTCGGCAGAAGCGACCAGGTAGACCAAAAGTACCTCAGCGTCGCTCCCTCGATGGGTTCATCCGATAGACCGAACGTTCAGAATATCATCGACTCGGGCGCGAAGGTAGTGTTCGCGAATGACGACCTTGCCCCGGACTCCAAGAAGAGCCTTGAAAACGACGGTATCGCTGTTGTTATGATGTCCGTTGCGGATACTCCCAAACAGCTCGAGACTAATTTCCACACGCTCGGCAAGATCCTCGGCGGCAACACCGACGGCAAATCAAAGGCTGAAAGCTCATATAACAAGCTGATCTCGAGTATGGAGGAGAGGAAGGACAAGGCAACCGCGACTCCCGAAAGCACGCTCGACACCGTTTGCTACCTCTACTTTGAGGACGGTATGCTCAAGCTTATGACAAGCGGGACCTACGGCGATATGCTCCTCGGCTACACCGGCGCCGTTAACGTAGCGGTCAACATTTCCGAGAACAAGGTTGACGTTAACACATTAAAGGTAGCCAACCCCAACTACATCTTCTATGCCGATGAAGATACGCTCAAAGCCGTTAAGGGCGACAATGTCCTGTCACAGCTCGCGGCTGTCAAAGCGGGCAAGACTATGCAGATCACCAAGGCTGAAATGAGCCGTCAGGGCTTTACCGCGCTCGAAACGCTCGACAAGATGATCGGCTTTATCCATCCCGAGCTCGCGCAGAAAACAGCGACTCCCGATTCAGCCCAGCCCGCGACAAAGGCGGCGGATCAAAAGGCGACCCAGCCCGCTGCTCAGGCGGCAACTCAGGCTGCTACCCAGCCGGCTACCACTCCCGCGGCGGCAACATCGCTTGCGGATAAGTACAAGATCAAGCTCGACGGCCTCAGTCTCAAGGAAGAGGACGATGACGACGACGTAAAGGCTATGCAGCAAAGGCTCTTTGACCTCGGCTATGTAAGCGACAAGGAGAACATCACCGGCTACTACGGCGAGATCTCAAAGGCGGCTGTCACCGCGTTCCAGAAGAAGAACGGCATCAAAGAGACAGGCACAGCGGATAACGCAACGCTTGTTAAGCTCTTTAGCAGCGACGCCAAAAAGGCGGATAAGCCGGTTGACGAAAGCTCAAGCGACGAATAAAATTTGATATTTTAATTTAATTGAGAGCCGAGGCTATATCTTGGCTCTCAATTTTTTTGCGAAAATCTGACTGCTTTGCTTATATACAAGAGCAAAAAAATCTGCTATAATAAAAAAAGAACCCCAAAGACAAAATCTTAGGAGGAATATATTATGAAAAAATCGATTAGCGCTATCCTCGCGGCGGCGATAGCCGCTTCGGTATGGACGGCAGGCGGTATTTCCGCCTTTGCGGAAGAAAACAGCAATAATTATATTTACGGGGACGCCGACCTTGACGGGGCGGTCACTGTCGGTGACTGCACGCTTGTTCAAAAGGCGTCGGTCGGTCTTGAAGAATTATCGGACCTGCAAATGCAGATCGCGGATGTTGACGGCAGCGGAGATATAACTGTTCTCGACGCAAGCTGCATACAAAGATATATTGCCGGCTACACAAAAAAGACCGGCAAAACAGGCGAAGAATTTACCCCGCAGACTCAGCACAGATTACTGAAATCCGTAAAGGTTTACAAAGGTGATATGGACTCTCAGGAATGGGAGCTTGAAACTACGACGAATATCGAGTATCAAAACGCGTATCCCACCGTGATCGAAGAGGTCAACAGCGAAGAGGAGATCGGCACAATCAAAACGAAATTTGACTACACCTTTGAAAACGGTATGCCGAAAACCTGTACATACAAAAGGGACGCCGAGAATTACACCACGACCGTTGAGTACAACAACGGCAGGATCTACAACAGTCATATCAAATTTGATGACGGCGACTACATAAACACATGGTATCAGTACGCTTACGGCGACGAATATTTTACCTCGATGTTCAGGGAGACATACACAGTCGGCAACGAGTATTTTCCCGAGCAATTCGCCGAGGAAACGGATTCCGTGCAGGTGCTTACTGAAAACGGCTTGATGAAAAAGAGCATAAACTCGGGCTTTTACGCGAACTGGAACGAGAACGAGCCGAAGCGTTGGCTCAGGTTCAACGGAACCTATACCGCCGAGTACGACAGCGACGGGATCGCAAAAAAGATGTCGGCGGAATTTCGCGTCGGACCGCCTCAAACGAGTTATGTAGTTGAGGTGGAAAAGGAGAACGGAGTCATCACCGGCGCGATAGTCAACGGCGATACTCATATGGCAAAGAAACTGGAATTTGAGTATACCGATACCGAGATAAGCGCCGCAAGGTATTCGCAAATGATGAACTACTTTATCATAGGCTCGGGCAGCAATTATTATAACAATAACTGGTATTGATGACATCAGTAAAGCCGCAGGGAATTGACCCTGCGGCTCTTTCATTTTATCATATCAATCTACGCGGTTTAGTCTTTCTCCGCGCAGAAATGCTTTGATGTTATCTATCACTATGCCCATCAGCCTTTGTCTTGTCTCAACGGGAGCCCACGCTATGTGCGGGGTGATAATGCAGTTGGGCGCTTCCATAAGAATGCAGTCCTCGACCATCGGCTCCACGGTCAGCGTGTCTATGCACGCGCCGCCTATAACGCCGCTGCTCAGCGCGTCAAACAAGTCCTGCTCATTCATAACTCCGCCTCTTGCCGTGTTCACAAAGAGGGCGGATTTTTTCATCTTCTCAAAAGCGTTCTTGTCAAACATATTCTCGCTCTCGTCATTGAGCGGACAGTGGACTGTCACGATATCGCTTTCCCTGAGCAGGGTATCAAAATCGACCTGCTTTACGCCGCTGATGTTCCTCGGGCTGCGGTTATACGCGATAACGTTTATCTCAAAGGCGTTGGCTATCCTCGCCACAGCCGTGCCGATGTTGCCGAGCCCGACGATCCCGAGCGTCTTTCCGGCGAGCTCGTTGAGCGGATATACAAAGGGAGAAAAGGTCTTACTGCGCTTCCACCTGCCGTCGGCGACATATTTTTTATAGCTTGATGTGTTGTTGAAGTGCTCCAAAATCAGCGCGAAGGTATGCTGCGCGACGGCGTTTGTCGAATACGACCCCGCGTTGCATACGGCTATGCCTTTCTCGCGGCAGTAATCTATATCAATATTGTTGTAGCCCGTCGCGAAAAGCCCTATGTATTTTAAGTTCCCGGCGAGCCTGAGACTTTCCGCGTTGAGCAGGGTTTTGTTGCAGAGGATGACGTCCGCGTCCTTGACCGCCTCGGCGACGTCCTCATATTTCAGCAGCCCGAATTCCTCTACCTCTCCGAGCTCATAAAGCGGAGAGGTGTTGACTATTTCGTCAAATACGGTCTGCGCGTCTGTAATAACGATTTTCATAATATCACCACCACTATTATACAGCAAGATTTATTGTTTTTCAACTTGCAATTGCTATCGGTTTCGTATATAATTATTTACGGAAGGTGTGGAAATGTACAAAAATTATCTTTTTGATTTAGACGGCACTCTGCTGCCGATGGATATGGGTAAGTTCACGGAGCTTTATTTGCAGGCTCTGTGCAAGCGCTTTGTGCCCGAGATAGAGGGCGTCAACGCAAAGACCCTTGTAAAGGCTGTTTGGAGCGGCGCCGAGGCGATGGCGAAAAACGACGGAATGCGTATGAACTGCGAGGTTTTCTGGAAGGCTATGAACTCCGTCTGCAACCGCGATATGCGCGTTTTCTCCGACGATTTTGACGACTTTTACCGCAACGAATTCATCTACGCGAAAAAGGGCACGGGTTTTACGCCCTATGCCAAAAAGACTATAGACTATCTTAAAAGCAAAAACGTCAGGATGATCGTGGCTACCAACCCTATTTTTCCCAAGGCGGCGACCTACCGCAGGATAGAATGGGCGGGTCTCGACCCGAACGATTTTGAGTATATCACGGTCTACGACAACTGCTCAAGCTGCAAGCCCAACCTCAACTATTACGCCGATTTATGCTCGTTCTGCGGGATATCTCCCGAGGAAAGCATTATGATAGGCAACGATGTGGACGAGGATATGTGCGCCTCGCGGCTCGGATTTAACACCTTCCTTATCACTGATTGCCTTATCAACCGCAGGGATAAGGATATCTCGGTTTATAACCACGGCTCTTTTGAGGAGTTTTACAGGCAACTGATAAAGGAATAGCCTATACAATTAAAGGCTCCCCCAATGCTTTAGCTTTGGGGGAGCTGTCGCGTTAGCGACTGAGGGGGCTGCGTTTCCTGTTATACAAGCTTTCAATTAAAACGTGGATTAAAGACAAGCTCCGCCCCCTCCGTCAGAGCGGCTCAGCCGCCGCTCTGCCACCTTTTTCTGGCGAAAACGGCAACCCTTTTGTCGCTTCGCGACATTTCCCCTGACAGGGGAATTTCCCGTAACAAGTGACGGGGGAGGCTTGGAATTGGTGCGAAATCGTTTTACATATTGCCAAAAGCGAAAAATAACACGGTTATTATGTGCTAAAATATTTTTGACTATGATTATTTTGGGAGGCTGATTTTATGTCAGACGTAATCAGGATTTTTGTTGAAAAACGCGAGGGCTTCAATGTTGAGGCCAAGCAGACCTTGTGGGATATCCGCCACAACCTCGGTATGAGGAACGTGACCGACCTTAGGTATATCGTCCGCTACGATATCGAGGGGCTCACAAAGGACGAGTATGACAAGGCGAAGTCAATCGTTTTGTCAGAGCCCAACGCGGACGTTATCTACGAGGAGACCTTGCCCGTAGAAAGCGGCTGGAGAGTATTCGCAATGGAGTACCTGCCCGGTCAGTATGATCAGCGCGGCGACTCCGCCGAGCAGTGCGTTCAGCTCCTTACTCAGGGCGAGAGGTGCAAGGTGCTCACCGCAAGGGTAGTTGCGCTCAACGGCGACCTCAGCGACGATGATCAGAAGAAGATCGAGGACTACCTCATTAACCCCGTAGAGAGCCGCTTGGCGTCGCTTGAAAAGCCCGAGACCTTGGATATGGAA
>JBGULZ010000372.1:0-3690 GCA_045116595.1 Ruminococcus sp.
TTGGGAATACGCGCGGACAAGTCCGCCCGTACCGAGCAAAACTCCGCCGAAATATCGCGTTACAACTACGCAGACGTCATAGACCTCGTTCTTTGTTATAACGTCAAGCACGGGCATACCCGCGGTGCCTGATGGCTCGCCGTCGTCGCTGTAGCGCTTGATATTGCCCTCCCTGAGCGAATAGGCGTAGACGTTATGCCTTGCGTCCCAGTGCTTTGAGCGCAGAGAATTGATGAAATCTACAGCCTCCTGCTCGGTCTTAACGGGCTTTACATAGCCGATAAAACGCGAGCGCTTCTCGGTAAATTCATCATGTGATTCGGTTTTTACGGTTTTATAATCCTTATTCATAGGCAATCACAAATAAACAAATAAACGAAAACAAGGCGGCACATCTGTGCCGCCTGTGTGATAACTCATTATTTTTCGATGTTGAAACGTCTTTTGAATCTGTCAACACGTCCGCCTGTATCAACAAGCTTCTGCTTTCCTGTGTAGAAAGGATGACACTTAGAGCAAATTTCAACGCGGATATCCTTTTTTGTTGAACCAGTTTCGATCACGTTACCGCAAGCGCAGGTAATTGTGGTCTGCTCATACTTAGGATGGATTCCTTCTTTCATTCTTCTCACCTACTTACATTAGATCTTTACGCAAATAACAGATTGATTATACTACATTTATTTATAAAATGCAAGTATTTTTTTAATTTTTTTATTTTATCGCCTTAGAATCTATTTCTTCCTCTGCCATAGCGATGAACTCGTCGAGTTTCATAGCGCCGAGGTCACCCTCCTTGCGGTGACGGACAGAGACTGTTCCCGCCTCGATATCCTTGTCGCCGATGATGAACATATAGGGCACCTTTTCGAGCTGAGCCTCGCGGATCTTGTAACCGATCTTCTCGCTTCTGCCGTCTACCTCTACGCGCATACCCTTGGCTTCGAGAGCCTTTTTGATCTCATATACATAGTCGAGGTGTCTGTCGGCGACCGCGAGCAACTTGACCTGAGTAGGCGCGAGCCAGAGCGGGAAAGCTCCTGCGTACTTTTCGATAAGGAGCGCCAGAGTCCTCTCGTAACAGCCGATAGATGTGCGGTGGATGATGAACGGGTGCTTTTTAACTCCGTCGCGGTCGACATATTCCATATCGAATTTCTCGGCAAGATACGGGTCGATCTGGATGGTGATAAGCGTATCCTCTTTGCCGTAGACGTTCTTGATCTGGATATCGAGCTTGGGACCGTAGAAAGCCGCTTCGCCGACACCTACGGCGTAATCGATGCCGAGGTTATCAAGGATCTTGCCCATCATATCCTGAACGTTATCCCACTCCTCCTGAGTACCGATGTACTTTTCGCGGTCGTTGGGATCCCACTTTGAGAAGCGGTAGCTTACATCGTCGTAAAGTCCGACGGTCTTGAGCATATAAGCGGCAAGCTCTACGCACTGTCTGAACTCGTCCTCGAGCTGATCGGGAGTACACATAAGGTGACCCTCGGAGATAGTAAACTGTCTTACGCGGATAAGTCCGTGCATCTCGCCCGACGCTTCATTTCTGAACAGAGTTGAAGTCTCGTTATATCTAAGCGGCAGATCGCGGTATGAGCGCTGCTTGTTGAGGTATGCCTGATACTGGAACGGGCAGGTCATAGGTCTGAGGGCGTATACCTCATCGTCGCTGTCGGGATCGCCGAAAACGAACATACCGTCCCTATAATGATCCCAGTGACCGCTGATCTTATAGAGGTCGCTCTTTGCCATAAAGGGAGTCTTTGTGAGCTGCCAGCCGAGGCTCTGCTCCTTGTCCTCTACAAAGCGCTGCAAAAGCTGGATGACCCTCGCGCCCTTGGGAAGGAGGATCGGCAAGCCCTGGCCGATATAATCTACAGTTGTAAAGAAACCGAGCTCGCGTCCGATTTTGTTGTGATCGCGCTTTCTCGCCTCCTCAAGTTGCTTTAAGTGCTCCTCGAGCATTGAAGCCTTGGGGAACGCTACGCCGTAAACACGGCAGAGCTGGGCGTTGTTCGCGTCGCCGCGCCAGTATGCGCCTGTGCAGTTTGTGAGCTCGATCGCCTTGATAGCGGAAACGCTCATAAGGTGAGGGCCCGCGCAGAGGTCGGTAAAGTCTCCCTGCTTGTAAAAGCTGATATTCTCGCCCTTGTCGGTATGCTCCTTCGCGAGCTCTACCTTATATGGCTCTCCCATATCCTCGAGCAGCTTTACGGCTTCTTCGGGGGGAAGCTCAAAGCGTGTGATCTCGAGTCCGGATTTGACTATCTTTTTCATCTCTGCCTTGATTTTCTGCAGATCTTCCGCCGAGAAGGGCTTTTCTACATCAAAATCGTAGTAAAAGCCGCCTTCGATAGCGGGGCCGATTGCGCACTTAGCGTTGGGATAAAGTCTTTTTACCGCCTGCGCCAAAACGTGAGACGCGGAATGCCAGAACGCGTGCTTGCCGTCAGGGTCGTCAAATGTGAGCAGCTCGAGCTTGCAGTCTGAGTTGAGCGGTGTGCGCAGATCGCACACTACATCGTCCACGCGCGCGGCGCAAACAGCCTTGTACAATCCCATTCCGATAGATTTCGCGATTTCGGCGGGTGAAATCCCGTTATCAAATTCCTTGACAACTCCGCCCTTTAATTCTACATTGATCATATACATTCTCCTTATATAAATTTATTATTTCCAAAACAAAACGCCCCAATGCCGTAAAAGACATTGGGACGAATAAATCGTGGTTCCACCCAACTTCGGCGCAAAGCGCCCTTGATTGGATTCCTTAACGCGGAAAACGCCGAACCATTTCCTGTCCGGACTCAAAGGTGGTAAATCATAAAACCGGATATGAAGCTCACAGCATATGCTTCACTCTCTGAAAACGGCTGATTATGATTCGTGTCCTTATCAACGTTTTATAATACTATATCACCGACATAAACAAATGTCAATAAATTTTTATTCCGATTTGCTGTCGAGCTCCTGAAGAAGCTTGTCGATCTCGCTGAGTCTTTCGGATTGTCTTGCCTCTATATCCTCTTCATCCGAAGTTTTGATTCTGGGCTGAGGAGCGTTCTCTTTAGCAGGCTCGCTATCCTTTTTTGAGTAATCCTTTTCGGAAAGCATTTTAAGTTCTTCCTCAAGCTTCAAAGAAGTAGTGTCTGTTTTTATCTCAGACTTACGAACAGGTTTCTCAACAACAGGCTCTTCAACTACAGGCTCTGCAGCGGGAGCTTCAAAAGAGGGCTCAACATCGATAACAGGCTCTTCCGTCTCGGCTTCAACCGGAGCTTCCTGAGCGCGAGCGGGCTTGACCCCATGTTTTTTAGCCTTTTTGATCTTAGGCTTTTTTACCTTTTCAACGGGATTTTTATCTTCGGAGTATTTCTTATCCTCACCGTTCTCAGCGTCAAAGTCCATAATAAAGTCGTCAAGCCCCTTTGCGGATGAATAATAATCATCAGAGGGATCAACGTTGGGGTCTGTGCTTGAAGCGCTGTTTGAGAAAACAAGGTCATCGTAGTCTTTGGTATCAACATACTTTTCCTCTTCTTCTTCAAGCTTCTCGCCTTCGGGAAGCGACTCAACGACCTCGAGCTGATCCTTTGTAAAGGAATTGAGGGTCATTTCGATAATGAAGCTCAAAGCATAGCATCCCAAAATGATAAACGAAACAGCATTGACTATGGG
>JBGULZ010000373.1:0-4485 GCA_045116595.1 Ruminococcus sp.
CCGCAGCGAGAATCACCGCTGTTATGCCCTACTTCGGCTATGCGCGTCAGGACAGAAAAGCAAAGGCGAGAGATCCGATCTCGGCAAAGCTTTGCGCCGATCTTATCACAACAGCCGGCGCCGACCGCGTGCTTACAATGGATCTTCACGCTAACCAGATCCAGGGCTTCTTCAATATCCCCGTTGACCACCTCCACGGCGCGGGAATCCTCGCGAACCATATGAAGGAGAAGATCGGCGGAAACTTTGACGACTATATCGTTGTTTCTCCCGACCTCGGTTCGGTAACACGTTCAAGAAACTTCGCTTCAAAAATCGGCACAAGCCTCGCTATCATCGACAAGCGCAGACCCAAGGCGAACGTCTGCGAGGTTATGAACATCATCGGTGACGCCAGAGGCAAAAAGGTCATCCTCGTTGACGATATGATCGACACAGCCGGAACTCTCTGCAACGCGGCTAACGCTATTGTTGAAAAGGGCGGCGCGACAGAGGTTTACGCCTGCGCTACTCACGCGGTGCTTTCCGGTCCCGCTATCGAGAGGATCAAGAACAGCGCTATCAAGGAGGTTATCCTCCTCGACACTATCCCCCTCCCGGAGGAGAAGATGATCGACAAGTTCACGGTGCTTCCCACGTCTCCCATCTTTGCCGAGGCTATCGCGAGAATTTACAACGACAAGCCCTTTACAGCGGCATTCAACTGATATAAAATAATAAATACATAAAACAGGCGGACTTTTACAAAGTCCGCCCTTGTGTGTTTTGTAAGGCAGGCAAAAATTATGTTTGGATTCAAAAAATTCGGCGGTTCGGTCGAATACATCATTGTCGGGCTCGGAAATCCCGATAAAAAGTATCAGAATACGCGCCACAACTGCGGTTGGATGGCTCTCGATCATATCGCGGAGAAGAATTCCTGCCGCGTTAACCGCATAAAGTTTAAAAGCTACTGCGGCGAGTGTGTGATCGGCGGCAAAAAGGTTTTGCTGATGAAGCCCACTACCTATATGAACAACAGCGGTCAGGCGGTCGTTGAGGCGATGAATTTCTATAAGATCCCGCCCGAAAACGTCATCGTTATCTTTGACGACGTCTCGCTCGACGTAGGCAAAATGCGCATCCGCGCAAAGGGCAGCGACGGCGGTCAAAAGGGTATGAGGAGCATAATCTACCTCAGCGGCAGCGATAACTTCCCGAGGATAAAGATCGGCATCGGCGCAAAGCCCAACCCAAACTGGGACCTTGCCGACTGGGTGCTGTCGAGGTTTTCGTCCGACGAGCAAAAAAAGCTAAAGCCGATGTTCGACAACGCCTGTGACGCGGCAGAGCTTATCATCGACGGAAAAATCGACCGCGCAATGAATATGTACAATTGATATGCGAAAGATCGATCTTGAAAAACGTTACAACTTAATAGACACGTTCAGGGGTTTTGCGCTCGTGAATATGGTGGCTTTTCACTTTTGCTACAACATATTTATGATTTACGGCTTGAATTCCAAATGGACGCAAATCCCGCTCGTGATTGCGTGGGAGAGGTTCATCTGTATCTCTTTCATTATGATTTCGGGCGTTTCTCTGCATTTTTCAAAGCACCCCTACAGACGGGGAATAATCATAAATCTGTGCGGATTTCTGATAACGGCAGTGACGTTTTTCGCCTTCCCGTCGGAGGTGATTTGGTTCGGGATACTTAATCTGATCGGATGCTCAATGATGATCACCGCCGCGCTCAGGGGCGTTTTCGACAGGCTTGATCCGTTCCTCGGCGCCGGACTTTCGGTGCTGTGCTTCGCGGTATTTTACGGCGTGCCTGAGCAGTATATAGGATTTTTTAACCTGAAGCTCATTGACTTGCCTGAATTTTTATATCAATTCAAATACGCCGCGTTCATCGGATTCCCCAACGACAGCTTCCACTCGTCCGACTATTTCCCGCTGATCGCGTGGATCTTCGTCTATATTCTCGGATATTTCCTTTGGGGAATTATAAAACGGTTTGGCAAAGAGGCATTTTTCAAGCGCAGGGTCTTTGCCCTCGACTTTTTGGGCAGGCACTCGCTTATAATATATATGCTCCACCAGCCCGTGCTTATAGGGATATGCTTCCTGATTTTCGGACATATTTAAAATTCAAAGGTAATTTATGACTGACAAAATGGATTTTTTGATTGGCGCGTTAAACGAAAGCGCGCCGTTCAACACGCTTAAAAAGAGCGTCAAAAACGGCAGATCGCTCTGCGCAGCGGGGCTGTCCGCCGTTAACAAGGCAAATATAATATTCGCGCTGTGCCGCCAAAGAAAAACCGCGGCGCTTTGCATAGCCTCTGACGAAAAGGAGGCGCAGACCCTGTGCAACGATCTCTGTTGTATGGGGCTTAACGCGCTTGTCTACCCCGTGCGCGACTACAATTTTATCGACCTTCAAAGCCGCTCGCGTGAGTACGAGCACCAAAGGCTGAAAGCCCTTTTGCGCCTCAGCGAGGGCGAATGTGACGTGGTTATCGCCTGTATCGACGCGGCGTGCCAGCTCACAGTCCCTCAAGCTGTATTGCGCGACACCTCCGTCGTATTTGAGGAGGGCAAGGAGCTGCCTGTAGAAAAGGCGGTCAGGGCGCTGACGCTGCTCGGCTACGAGAGATTCGACGCGGTCGACGGCAACGGTCAATTCTCTCTCAGGGGCGGGATACTGGACTTTTTTATGCCCGACTCAAAGTACCCCGTCCGCGCGGAATTTTGGGGCGACGAGATAACCGACCTGAGCTATTTTGATATAGAAAGCCAGCGGCGTTTTGAAAAGGCGGGCAAGATACGCCTCACTCCCTCAACCGAGATAATTATTGAGGATAAGGACGCGCTCGCCGACAAAATCGTCCACAAGGCTTCGCTTTTGCGCGGCAAAAATACAGTCAAGGCGCGCGAAAAGCTGTACACCGAGGCGGAGCTTATCCGCTCGGGAGCGAATATCCCGAACGCGGACAAATTCCTCGGTCAGATCTACGATAAGCCCGAGTGTTTGCTCGATTATTTTGACAGGGATTCGCTGTTCTTTGTGTCAGAGTATTCAAATGTCCGCGACCGCGGAAAAATGATGGATTTCCAAAACACCGAGGCGCTCAAGCAGGGGCTTGCCGACGGCGTGCTTTGCCGCGGCTTTGACCGCTTTTCGCTTACCTTGAACGAGTGCACGGAGCGGTTTGAATATCACGGCGTTATCCTGCTCGAAAACTTTGTTCACGGAAGCATCGACATTAAGCTCGGCGAGGTCATCAGCTTTAACTCAAAGCAGCTCAGCGCTTGGAACGGCTCATACAAGCAGCTGCGCGAGGACATCGACGGCTTTTGTCAGTCCGGATACCGCGGAGTGGTCTTGGCGGGAACCGAAAAGGCGGCTAAAAAGCTCGGAGAGTCTCTTTCTTCCGACGGCTACAACGCCGAATACGCTGAAAAACTATGCAAATTATCAGACAAAAAAATATATGTGATGAGCGGGGCTCTAAGCGCGGGATTTGAGCTGCCCAACGAAAAATTCTTCCTTATAAGCTACGGTCAGGCGGCTTACCGCCCCGAAAAAAAGCGCAGAAGGCGCAAAAAAGACGGCAATGAGATCTACAGCCTTTCCGAGCTCACGCCCGGCGATTACGTTGTTCACAACGTCCACGGGATAGGAATTTTCAGCGGTATCCGCAAAATCGACACACACGGTATAACAAAAGACTATATAAAGATAGATTACGCCAAGGGCGACGTGCTCTACGTGCCCGTTACCCAGCTCGATATGGTCGCCAAGTACATCGGTCCGCGCGAAAATACGCGGATAAAGCTCAACCGTCTCGGCTCTCAGGAATGGCAAAAGGCAAAGGCGAGGGTAAAGAGCTCGGTCAAGGATATCGCGAAGGAGCTTATCGCCCTGTACGCCGCGCGAATGAAGGCAAAGGGCTACGCCTTTTCTGCCGACAACGAGTGGCAGCGCGACTTTGAGATGGGCTTTGAGTACGAGGAAACGCCCGACCAGATCATCTGCATCGGCGAGATAAAGCACGATATGGAGCGCGCCGTGCCGATGGACAGACTCCTTTGCGGCGACGTCGGCTTCGGCAAGACCGAGGTCGCGCTGAGGGCGGCGTTCAAGTGCGTTTCGGACTCAAAACAGTGCGCTCTGCTCTGCCCGACGACGATTTTGGCGTGGCAGCATTACCAGACCGTGACAAAGCGGTTCGAGGGCTATCCCATCAGGGTAGAGCTGCTCTCGCGCTTCCGCACGCCGAAGCAGCAAAAGGAGATCTTACAGCGGCTGAAGCGCGGCGAGGTCGATATGGTCATCGGAACCCACCGCCTTGTCCAAAAGGACGTAGAATTCCGCGACTTGGGGCTCGCGATAATCGACGAGGAACAGCGGTTCGGAGTCGCTCAAAAGGAGCGCTTCAAGGAGCTTGTCAAGAATGTCGACGTGCTTACCCTGTCCGCTACCCCTATCCCGCG
>JBGULZ010000374.1:0-11444 GCA_045116595.1 Ruminococcus sp.
GCCTTGGTTTGCGGGTCGTTTTTTGCGTAGTCTATCGCCGCTAAAAGATCGCGCTTTGACTGCTGCAAACCGACGGTGCTGTTCCCCTCGCTTTGGCAAACACCGGTCGCGTCATACGCGAGCACGCGGTAGCCGTTATCCGCGAAGAACATTATCTCCGCGAGGTGGGAATCGCTGTTGCTGTTCATCCCCGGAGCGATGATGACAAGCCCCTTTGGATCGTTCGCGGAATACAGATATCCGCTCAACCTGTTGCCGCCGGAGTCAAAGCTTATCTGCTCGCGCCTGCGGTTTGATCCGGCGAGAGCGTAGGTTATCTCAACATACCTGTCGAGCGAATCGACGCGGTGGAAAAGCACGCCGAAGATCACTACCGAGCCCGCCATCGAGAGCACGGAAAACGCGAAAATAATCAGGAGGAAAATGCCGATCACCCTTTTGAGCGTAATATGTACTTTTTTATTTTTCACGGCGTTTCACCTCTATTATTCCACGAATATTAACAATTATTCATCTTGTCAGGAAAAGAAAAAGAAAGAGAATTATATCTCTCTCTTTATCAGTTTATTTATTCAGTTCTTTTAAAAACTCAATTATGGTATCGTCGTACTTTTCGGGCGCGTTTACCCTTACGCGGGAATGCTGACCCTTTTCAAACCATACAAGTCGCTTGTTCTCGGAACCGCACTTTTCATAAAGCTTTTCCGCCTGGTCGGGCGTGGAGTAGGTATCCTTTTTGCTGTGGATGAAAAGTATCGGCTTTTTCATCCTGTCTATGCGGTTGATAGGCCCGTCGTGAACAACGTCGGCGTGCGAAAAAATACGCATAAACAAGAACACAAGGCTTTTAAATATGATTTTCGGGCGGTTGTCCTCTATCATATGGTTTTTGAAGGACTCGCCGAAATTGACATACATTCCGTCGGCGCACATACCCTCGATGTAATCGGGGCAGTCCTTGTCGACCATAGCGAACAGCGCCGCGGAAGAGCCGATGCAGATGCCGTGCAAAAATACTTTTTTGTTGTGGAGCTCCTCAACGAGCAGCCTGCTCCAGCACTGCAGGTCGGCGTATTCTCTGTAGCCGAGGCAGCAGAAAACGCCGTCGGAATAACCGTGTGAACGGTTGTCGATAACAAGCACGTTATAGCCCGCCCTGCGGTAGGGCTCGGCAAAATAGTAGCTGTACTTTAGCGACTCCATCCTTCCTGCGATCACGATAGCCGCCTTTTCGCCGCCAAAGTCAAAATACTCGCCGACAAGGTGGTACTTTCCGCTTTGCACCTCGACCTCGCGAATATAGCCCGAGTAGAGCTCGCCCCAGTCAAGACCCTCGTAGTACATTCCGCAGTACTCTTCGTCATTTTCGGGGAGCTTAACGTCTCTGTCCCATTTCTTTTTTGACGTCCTGACAAGCAGCACTGTGTAGATCACGCCCGCAAGCAACACCTCGGGCAGAACTATCAAGAAGAATACCGCCAATACGACGATCCAAATCCAAATACTCATATTACTCCATTATCCTTTAGCAAAGTCCGATTATCCAGCGGTAATGCTTTTGACCGCCCTCGATAAACTCAACGTCGAGCAGTGGGAATTCCTCCTCGATGCGTTCGGTCAGCCGATCGATCTGTTCCTCGTCGACCTCATCGCCGCAGAACACCACGCAGGTATCCTTATCCTCGATACCGGGCACAAGCTTCATTCCGTCGATAATACCGTCGCAGGGGTTCTTTGAAACACAGACGAGCTCGCCGTTGAGCAAGACAATATCCTCGCCCGCCCTGCAGGTCAGCTCGTGATAAGTGTAGTCGCGCGTAGCGGTCGTTCCCACAAGCGTGCAGACATCGTCAAGCCCGTTTTTCATCTGGTTTATCCTGAACGAGGGCTTTTCGTCGGGAATATCCATAGCTATGGTAAAGTAGCCCTCTGCAATGCTTTTTGTCGGCAGAATATGAACGTTCTTTTTGCCGCTCAGTTCAACCGCCTGCTGCGCCGCCAAAATCACGTTTTTGTTGTTGGGCATAACAACGATCTCCTCGGCGTCGATCAGCTCAAACGCGTCGATAAACTCCTGCGAGGAAGCGTTCATCGTCTCCCCGCACTTTATAACAACATCGCAGCCCAGCTCCGTAAACAGAGCCTCGAGCCCGTCGCCGGTCACTACCGCGACGCTGGCAAGCTCCTTGTGAGGCAGCTTTTTGGGCTCTATTTTTTTCTTTAATACCTCGTTGTGCTGGAGCTGCATATTCTCCAACTTAAAGGTCAAAAACTCGCCGTATTCCTGGCTGAGCGCGATGACCTTTGCCGGCTTGAGCGTGTGGATATGCACCTTTACGCGTTTGCCGTCCTGAACCACGACAAGCGAGTTGCCGTAGACGCCGATATCCTCGATATATGTATCGAGCTTAAAGCGCTGGGTATATTTTTCGCCCTTTAACAGCTGCAGGATGAACTCCATACAGTAGCCGTCCTCAAAGCTCGAATTTTCGTTGAACAGAGAGAAGTCTATCTCCTTGCCCGGATCGGGCGCGCTGTGCTCCTTGGGCGCGGCAGTTTTATTTGTTTTGTAAACGTCGCCGTAAAGGTAGCCGAGCATTCCCTCAAAGATATAGATAAGCCCCTGTCCGCCGCTGTCGATGACGCCCGCTTCCTTTAGAACGTCGAGCATTTCGGGCGTGTAGGAAAGGGTCTTTTTCATCTCGGCAATATACATCGCAAGGATCTCCTCGATAGTGGAATTCCTTGTTATCTGTCCTCTGATGTGCTCAATACCCTCACGCGCAACGGTCAGGATAGTTCCCTCCACCGGCTTAATGACCGAGTCATACGCCGTGCGGTAGCCTCTGATAAGCGCGTTGCGGAGCTCTCCGGGACCCATAAACGCCGAACGCGCAAGCTCGGTATATATCCCCTTAAAAAACTGAGAAAGTATGACTCCCGAATTTCCCCTTGCGCCGAGCAGCATACCCGCGCTCAGGGTCTTGGCGTAGACTCCGATCGTCGCGCTTGACTTAGCGTATTTTATTCCGTTTAAAAGCGTAAGGTACATATTTGTACCCGTGTCGCCGTCGGGCACGGGAAAAACATTGAGCTTGTTTACCTCTTCCTCGTGCCTGCTGAGGTTTTGGAGTCCGTTTTTGAGCATCTTCTCAAACTGGACGCCGTTTATGCGTTTGTTCCTCATATAATCATTTCCTTAGTTTGCTGATCAACCCTGCGCTTCAATGAGCTTTTGGATAAGCTCTTTTTCCTGATCGAGTCCCTTTGAGATGGGCTTGCCCACATAGTAAGCCGCCATAAGTCCGGGGCCGACATTTACTCCGCAGAAAGGATAAACGTCAACGATCTCCACCGCCTTGGGCTTAAAACGCTCGATTATCATCTCTTTATACTTCTCAGCCTGGGCAAGTCTGTTTGTCTGGGCGATAAAGATGGTCTGCTCAGAGGGGTTCTCGATAGTGTTCTCGAGGTAATCGAGCAAAACGGCATACGCCTTTTTAGCTCCCTTGACCTTGCCGATAACGGTTGTTAGTCCGTTGTAGTCAAACTCGCCGATGGGCTTGATACCCGCGAGCTTGCCGAAGAACGCCTTTGAGTGGGTGAGTCTGCCCTTCTTTGCCACAAAGCTGAGGTCGTCAAGCCAGCCGCACTGGTGAACGCGGTTTTTGTTCTCCTCGATATAAGCCGCGGCTTCTTCGATAGAATGTCCGTTTTCTCTGAGTTTAGCCGCCAGAACAACGAGCAAGCCGTGGCCGATGCTGAATCTTAAGGAATCGACGACCACGATCTTTGCGTCGGGGTGCTTTTCAAGGACCTGCTTTTTTGCCTGGGTGGCAAAGTTGAAGGCGCCGCTGATCGTGCCCGAGATAGTTATTACCATAACGTCCTGTCCGTCCTCTACGCACTTTTCAAAAGCGGCGGCGAACTCGTCAACATTGGGCGGAGCGGTAACATAGCCGTCGGGATTCTTGCTGAGATCCTTATAAAACTGCTCGCGGTTCGTTTTGTTCCAGTTAAGGAACTCGCTTACCTCTGATTTATCGGGCATAGTAACGTGACCGTTGACGGTGATTATTCCGTACTCTTTTTTCATTTCATTATTGAGGTCGCAGGAAGCGTCCGAGATAATTGCGAATTTGTTCATCTTGATTGTCCTTTCTTGGGGTTATTGCATTTATATAATACATTCATCAATAAACTTTTTTAAGCCTTCTTTTGTTTGATCCCCGCCCGCGGCGTAGTCAACGATGTGCTGAGCGCCCTCGACCGGGATAAGCGTTTTTTTGCTTGCGCAGGCGTTGTAGTTTTCTGTTACGTTTTTATACGGCACTGTCGTGTCGGCTGTTCCGTGAATAAACAGCGCGGGAACAGTTGTTTTTTCGAGAGAAGAGCCGCAGGTAGTGTATATGTCCTCCTTAAGCTCTATAAGCGCGATCACCCTCATAATGGGTATCACAAGCTGCGGGGGGATCTTTCGCTCCCTGCTGTCGTAATAAAGCTGTTTTGCGACTGACGAAAACGCGCAGTCGATCACCATTCCCTTTACCTTTTCGGATTTGATCTTATCCGAGGCGTATGCGATTGACGAGCTGCCCATTGACGAGCCGTAAAGAATGATGTTCTTCACCCTTGGGTTCGATTCCTCAAGCTCTATCCATTTAAGTATATCGTACTGCTCGATTATTCCGAGCCCGTGCCTTTTTCCGCCGCTCTCGCCATGGGCGCGCTGGTTGATAAAAAGCTCGTTAAAGCCCATATCGTATAGGTGTTTTGCCTGAAGGCAAAAGTTGCTGATCGGATTTCCGCAGTAGCCGTGGACGAAGATCACGGTGGTCTCAGACCCGTTATCAAGGTAGTCGCCCGTCATGATCTCGCCGTCACGCGCCGTTATTTTGACCTTGCCGGTTATTTGGCTCCTGATAAATCTGTCCGCCGATACAAGCTCGTGCATATACGGCTCGTAACGCGTGCCGATCAGGTCGCGCTCGGTGAGCTTTGGGCTGTTATCCTTGCGCGAAAAAACAAAGTGATAAATAACCGCCGCGGGAGCGACCGCGAAAATTATGTACAGCGCGAGCAAGCCGAGCAAAATATATAGAAATATCATAATATCGATCCTGACTGATTATTCTATGCCGTCGCTGCCGCTCTTGAAAAGCAAATTCTTCCACATTGAGCGGATGTAGTCCTCCTGCGTGCTTTTTTTGATGCCGAAAACGCACTCGTAGCAAAAGTGCTCGCAGTTATTGTGCAGGATATTGTAGCCGCCCGTGCCGATTTTTGACCGCGCGATCTCAACGGTCTTTTCGGGAGCAAAGCGGCGCTTTTTCTCCTTGCGGTCAAGCACGGCGACCTCTACGATCTTTCCGCTTGAAAACTCGTCAATGCTTACGGCTCCGACGGTTATATTTTGGTTTTTATCCTTGAACTCGGGCAGCGGAGGATATCCGAACTGTATGACCTCGTCCTCGCTGACAAATATACCGTAGTGGTGGACCGAGCCGAGCTGTATCCTTATCATATCGCCGCTTTTGCAGTCGTTCGGCGTCCACTTCATTTCAAGTTTTCCTCTATGTAGTCTACGAGATCACGTACCGTAACAAAGGTATCTGTACCGAATTCATCGTCAAAACGGAGATCAAAAACCTCCTCGATCGCGATTACAAGGTAAAGCACGTTGACCGAGTTGAGCCCCAAGCCATCCATAAGCCTTGTGTCCTCGTCGGCTTTTTCGATATTTTCCGCGTTAGCGCCGTCGATCACCAGCAGTATGTCTTTTAATTTTTTAATTATTTCAGTTCTTGTCATTTGCATTTTTTATATCTCACAATCTTCATACTCGGGCTTCTCTGAAAGTCGTTCTCTCTAATAGTGATCCTGTTCACGCGCTCAAAAGCTTTAAGAGCGGAATTGACCTTTTGAAGCTCTTTGGTTATATATTCGTTTGCGTTTTCCAAATCCATTTTTGATACAACGGTTTTTCTCGGCACGACCTCGAGCGCCAAAATATGCTTTCCGCCCTCGTCGATATCCTCAAACACCTGGGAATCCTGAATGAACGGGAGGGCGTTGAACTTTGTCTCGAGCTCCGCGGGAGAAATGTTCTCGCCGCTGGGGAGCACGATTATCTCCTTGATCCTGCCCGTGATGTAAAGCATACCGTTCTCGTCTATGCGGACAAGGTCGCCTGTCTTGAACCAGCCGTCCTCATAAGCGTCCGTTTCTTCCTCGCCGACATAACCGTCCATCATATTTTTGCCCTTTAGCCAAAGCTCGCCGTCGACGATCTTGAGCTCCTGATTTGGATAGGGGTATCCGATCGACTCGGGGTATTTAAGGCTTTCGGGGTTGCCTGACACAAGGTTTGCCGACTCGGTAAGTCCGTAGCCCTGCAAAAGCTTTATGCCGAGCTTATCGTACTCCTCAATAAGGTAGGGAGCCACAACAGCCGCGCCGGCTATGATAGTTTTTAAGTCATCGCCGAGCATATTTCTGCCGAACTGCTTCGACAGCGTCAAAGCCATCTCGGCAAGCGCGGGGACCATTACCATAATCGTGGGCTTGAATACCGCGATATCGCGGAACATATCCTTGTTGTTTTTGCAGATAAACAGCGTGCTGCCCGTGTAGAGCGAGGTCATCAGGTTGCGGATAAGTCCGAAAACATGAGAGAGCGGGAGCACAAGCAGATATTTTTGATAAAAAACATCCCAAACGCCGTAGCAGCCGTTTACTGTGCCCTGCATGACCGCGCCGTTTGAAAGCAGCGCGCATTTGCTCTTGCCGGTAGTGCCGCCCGTGAACATCATCACACAGGGGGTATCGGCAGTACATTTTACGAGCTGTGTTTTTGTATCGCTTGTTTCGCTGATTTCGATAAATCCGACGTGATCGAGCTTTGACTTAGCGAGCTCAACGCTTTCTTCGAGCGAGCCCTGATAAACAAGCGCGCTAACCCCGAACTTTAGGCAGCAGCCGAACACCGCTGTTTTGTCGAGGTGGGCGGGCATTATCACCGCGGTAAGCCCGAGGGTAACTACCGCCAAATACGCCTTTACAAAGTCGTAGGAATTCTGCGCGAGGATAGCCACTCTTGCGTTTTGATCGCCCTTTGTTTTTTCGAGGACAAGCGTTCTGAACGCCGCGGCGTCCTCCTCGAGCTCTAAAAATGTATGAGCTCCGTCAACACTCTGTACCGCTGTGATGTTGGGATAATCCATAACGCATTTTTCCCACATCTCGCTTACGGTATCAAGCTCGATTATTTTTTCAAAATCCTCGGGCTTGGTGTATGGTCTGAATTTTTCTCTGGTATCTGTTATCATTTTTATCTCCTTCATTCAGCCAAATCCTTCAGCTGTTTTTCTGTTTCCGAAAGCAGCCTTGTAGCTGCGTCTATCTCGGCAAAGGTCGGGCGCTCGCCATACAGCTCGGTAACGCTGACCCTCTCGCCTATCACGACCTTCAGCCGTGAAAAAAAGCTCTTTCTCGGTACGATATAAGCGGGTATAATCGGCGCTCCGCTGCGGATAGCCATAAGGGTCATTCCGGACTTAAAGCCCGCCTCCGCCTTATCGCCTTCGCTTATCCTGCCCTGCGGGAACATCGACACCACCTCGCCGCTTTTGAGCTTGGCGGTAATCTCGCGCATCGTGCTCATCGTAACGTTATTGCGGTCGATCCTGATACAGCCGCAGGCGCGCAAAAAGCCGCCGGCGCCGCTGTCCATTATCTCCTCGCTCGCTATAAAATGATGCCGCCTGTACCAAAACACCGCCATAAGATATATCGGGTCGATAAATTCGGTATGGTTCGCGATTATCAACGCACCGCCGCGGATCTTTTCCTTTGCTTTTTCGCTCATAAATATCTTCTTTGGCCTTAGCAGCAAAAGCGTCGGTATAGCTCCCGTCACCCTTATAAAATCTATAACAATATTTTTGGGGCTGAACAAGGGAGCCTTATTCTGTTTTTCTTTGTTCATTAAGCTCATTCCCCAATTCGATTATTCTCTGTCTCAGCGCGTTCGTGAACATAGCTATGTTCTCTTTTTCGTCAAGCGAATCGTCGGTGTAGTCCGATGGTTTCATCGGCGTGCCGATGATGACCCTCGCGCGCTCCTTGCAAAAATACTTTCCGTTTGTATAAACCGGTATCACGGGAACATCCGCCGTCAGGGCGAGGTACGCCGTGCTGGGCTTGAATTCAAGCGGAGTTTCTTCCTCCGGACGCGGGATACGGCTCTCCGGAAAGGTTCCGACCACGCCGCCCTTATTAAGTATTTCTTCGGATTTATATATAAAATCAAAGTTATGGATGTCGCGGTTGACATAGATACCGCCGAGCATTTTAAGAAACAGCCCGAGCGGCTTTTTGTCAAAAAGCACCTCTGCCATCTGCACCCTCAGCGTGCGCGTAAAAAACACGAACAGCAACGCGGCGTAGTCAAACACCGAGGTGTGGTTTGACGCGATGATAGCCGCGCCCTTGATGTGCCTGCCCTGCACGGATTTATCCTGATAGTAGACCTTTGTGTTGAACACTATCCGCTGAGGCAGCCACGCGGTTATTTTTAAAAACCAGTTGAATATATTAATCAGCATTATTCAGCCTGTCCTTTATGTATGTGTGCAACCCCTTTACGCTGTTGAGGCTGCTGTCGCCCGTCGGGAAGGGGATCTTGTACTCATCCCTGAGCTGTGATATTATCGCCAGATAATCAAGACTTGTGCCGCCCTCGTCAAGGAAAAAGTCAGCGGTGTAGCCGATCTCGCTCTCGGGCTTGTTCAGCGCAACGGCGAACATCCGCGTTATATTGCGCGAGATCTCATCATCCATACGCTGCTCGCTGTCCCTGCCGGGCTTGACCTCGGTCAAAGCGCCGCTAATGTAATCGTTCGTTATCCTGATACGGTTGAGCTTGAACTCGTCGCCCTTAAGCAGGCTGTCCTCAACAAAGACGACCTTTTGTATCTGCCCCGCAAGGCGCAGATCGGCAAGCCTTTGGCGGACTTCAGACTTTATTGCTTCCAGCTTTTGGGCTGAGATGTATTTGTTGACCGATACTATAAGCGTAGGAACGGTTTTTCCGCCCTCATCCGCGCCGATAAGACAAGCTCCCCTAACGCCGTCGCAGATCAGCTTTTGCTCGATCAGGTTCGGGTTCAGGTTCTCTCCGTTCGGGGCGATTATAAGGTCGTCGCGCCTGCCGAGAATGCGGTAGCGCTTGCCGTCGAATGACGCTAAATCGTGGGTGTTGAACCAGTCGCTGTTCGGCTGTTTTTTTCCGTCCTCGATTATATAGCTCGCCATAGCTTTTCCCCTGACGAGCAGCTCGCCGTCCGGGCTAATCTTATACTCAACGCCCGCCATCGGAAGTCCGACAGAGCAGGAATTGAGCAATTTTTTGCTGCCGCTGAGCTCTACCGAGGTGATGCCGATCTCGGTCATTCCGTAGCCGTCCGCGAGGCGGTAGCCGATGGCGTTAAAAAACTCCATCGTCTCGGTGCCGATGTAGCTTCCGCCGGTTATCATAAACATAATGCTCTCGCCGAACATATTCTCTCTGACTTCTTTGAACGCAAGCTTTGAGAATTTATTGCCGAGAACAGGAAAATCGCCGATAGCGCGGCTCAGCTTCATACCCTTTTCAAACTTTTTATATGTGTCCTCGCCGCGTTCCTTTATCGTGCGGAGCGCCTGCTCATAGACCTTCTCCCAAAACAGCGGGACCGCGAAAACATGTGTTACCTTATGCCTTTTGATGGTATTCGTGATGGTGCTCGGCTGCATATCGTTGAGCCGCACAAAGGTACGCGAGAAAAACGCGAACCAAATATATACGGCGACCAAGCCGAAAATATGATAAAACGGCAAAAACGTCAGCAGCTTCAGCTCACCCTCGTAATGCTTTTTGACCTGTTTGCATTTTTGGATCATACTGTAGCTGCCCTTGATCTGCCAATAGAATTTTTCGGCGGTATAGGCGCATATCTTAACATTCGCGGAGGTTCCCGAGGACATAACAAAAATCTCGGTTCCGAATCCCACGGCGTCGATCTTCGACTCCGCGGCAACGATATCCGCGCATTTAACAGTCCTTACCGAAAACTCCTTTTCGTCGGAGATCACCGCGACGGCTTTGCAGGTTTTGAGCGCGTATTCGAGCGTTTCGTCATCAAGGCGCATATTCATCAGCAGCGGTCTGAATCCGCTTATGATGACCGCCCAGAACATCTCGATCCAGTCGAGGCTGTTTTCCATATATATGCCGACGACCGAGTTTTGCGTTTCGTCTTTCAAAAGCTCCCTGAGCGTGCGCGCCCTTAAAAGGATATCCTCCTTTGCCTGAGCGTAGGTCGTCTTTATTATCCTGTAACCGCGGCTCTCCTCAAACATAGTGTTTTGACCCTCGGAAAACATCTGCTCAAACAACGCTTCAAAATCGTGTTTTGAGTTACTGTATTTATTCAGTTTTGCTTCAACAAAGGCGTCTATAGTGTTATATCCGCCGAGCGTATGCTTATCCATAAAGTCAACAAGCCCCTATTTCTCCATTTTACGATATCCAAAACAGTATAGCATTTTATTAGATTAAAAGCAATATCTTTTGCAGTAATTTGTGTAAAATAAGCAAAAATCCGCACTTTTTTTTAAGGGTTTCATTAATAGCGGTTTTGGACACAGCCGCTTTCTTGACAAAAAGTGTTATTTATGATATTTTTTGAGTATTATATTTGGTAAAGGGAGGTGCGCGCCGTGAGCAAAGACAGGCTTAAACACCGCAAGCAGTTTTTGGACTACGAAAAAGAGCTTGCGTATGTCAACGAGATGAACCGCCTGGGCTGGAAGCTCGAGCGCGTAAAGCTCGGTTATGTGTATGAATTCTCAAAGACCGAGCCCGAGGAATACACCACCCTTATCTATGCCGAAAAAAAGGAAAAACTAAAAGAGACCGAGGCGCTTGCCCGCCGCTGCGGATATGAAACCATCCCCCACAAAGCGGACGGAATGAAAAGGATGCTTTACCTTACGGGCAGACGGTTTGAAGTATCCCCCGTTTTTAATATCGACAACAAAGCTATACTCCGCGCGCAGCGGTTGATATTCAAAAGATATTTTAAAATGAGCGTATTCTGCGTGATAATTTTGCTCGCTATGCTCGTTGAGCTCGCGCTGTTCTTTGTCGTTCCGTTTATGACCTCCGGTATGAGCCCGGCGGATTATCCGCTGTTCTTCGGGCTGACTGTCGGTTTTTCGGTACTGACCTTGATTTTCCTGATCTTAACCTGCATGTATATCAGCAGAACGTTAAAGGTCAAAAAAAGGATAGAACAGCTTTTGAAAAAGCAGGAAGAAAAAGCCGCGCGTAAAAAAAGAGCGGCTCAAAGAAAAATCGAGCCGGAGCTTATTGAGCAAACTATGACAGGCGAGCCGAGGCA
>JBGULZ010000375.1:0-3258 GCA_045116595.1 Ruminococcus sp.
GCAAAGGGCGCTCGGTCTGCTTGAGGATTGTATCGACTGCGGTGTTGACGGCTTTCGTTTTGACGCCGCAAAGCACATCGAGCTTCCGACCGACCTGTCAAACTGCAGAAGTGACTTCTGGCCGACCGTTATAAACGGCGCGAAAAACTACGCCGCGCGAAACGGCAAAGAAGCTCCGTTCTATTACGGCGAGATCCTCGGTTCAGCGGGTACTGATATTTCAAATTACACCCAATATATGGCGATCACCGATAACTACACGGGCGACCTCGCGCTTTACAATGCGTATAACAAATCCGCTTCAAATTTAGCCGACAACACCTATTACAAGGGCGCTTCGGCTTCCGACAGCGTGCTTTGGGCTGAGTCTCACGACACATATATGGGAGATTCCGGTTCTGCCGGGCTAAATAGCACAAAAAATATTGAGAGTAATATTATCAACAGAGCGTGGGCGATAGTAGGAGCGAGAGCAGGGTCTACGGCTTTGTTCTTCGCGCGCCCTAACTCCACTATGGGTTTAGCCAGCACCGACGGAAACTGGAAGTCAAAGGCGGTTTCCGAGGTCAACAAGTTCAAGAGCCACTTTGACGGCACAAACGAATACCTCGCGTCCTCGGGAAAAACCGCTTACATAGAGCGCGGCACAAAGGGCGTTGTTATCTCTAAGCTTGACGGCGGCGGACAGGTCAGCCTTCCCGCTCACCAGATGGAGGACGGCACATATACAGATTATGTAACGGACGGCACATTTACCGTATCGAACGGCGTTATCAGCGGTAACGTCGATTCCCAGGGCGTTGCGGTGGTATATAACGCAAATGAGAGCGCCGGCGATTTTATCGAAGCCGACACTCTGTACCTTGATCCAGGCATAAGCTCGTGGAATCAGGGCGATGAGCGCTACGCTATGTATGTGTTCAACTCAAGCTCAAGCGCTTGGGTCAGCATGACCGACAGCGACGGCGACGGCGTCTATGAAGCCAATGTTCCAAACGGCAACTGGACAGGCGTTATCTTCTGTACGATGAACGCTTCCGATCAGACCAACAGTTGGGATAATAAAATAAATCAAACTGTCGATTTGTACCCGTCGGATGGCAATGACCTGTTTACAATAACGGGAACGGATTCGGGCGACAGTTCAAAATATAACGGCACGTGGAGCGTTTACAGTTCTCAGGAAGAAACTACCGAGCCGACAACACAGCCCGTAACACAACCGTCAACCGAGCCATCCACGGACACATATACCGTTTACGTGTATAACGCTCCTAAATGGAACACGATGTATGTGTATTACTGGGGCAGCTCAGCCGGAACTCCCTCATGGCCGGGCGTTGAAATGAGCCAGGGCAAAACTGTTTATACAGCCGAGATCCCGAAGGACGCTACAGGAATTCTTTTTAACAACGACAATGACGGAAACGAAAACCAGACCGTGGATATCACGGGCGCTATGATCCAAGATAACGCTCAGTACTATATCAATCCGTCTACGTCTACTAATTTAAAATGCAGTGTAGAAGTGGGTCCTACATATTATCTTATAGGCACAATGTCTTCTTGGAGCCAGCAAAGTCAGTACAAGTTAACCCTCAGCCCCGATTCCTCGGGAGCGGTACAGTACAAGCTCAGCAACGTATCCCTTAGCGCCGGAGATGAACTCAAAGTAAACGACACCAAGAGTCACTGGTATCCGGGCGGCTCCACCAGTAACTATGAAGTGCCCAAAAGTTGCACCTATGATATTTATTTCCGTCCTAACGGAGACGGCAACTCTGATTGGCACGAGAAATATATCTATGCCGCGATCGAGCACGATTGGGACATGGACGATAATGATGTAAGCTGGGCATGGACTCCGTCAAGCGGCGATGATCCCGGAGTAAACAACATCACTGCAAAAATGACAGCACACTGCAAAAACTGCGACACAACGGAAGAAGTACGAGGCGTAGTTGAGTCCATTGGATATGATGGGCCCGGTTGTACGGAAGCGGGTGCCAGACATTATATAGCTACTGCAGAGTTCAACGGAAAGACCTTTAGCAGTACTCACGATTACACAATCCCTTCTTCTTACGGTTCTCACGACCTGAGACATCACTCGGCAACAGCGCCGACAGCCTCGGCAAACGGCACGACAGAGTATTGGCATTGCGACCGTTGCGGCAAGTATTTTTCAGATGCGAACGCCCAAACCGAGATCACCGAGGAAGAAACTCTTGTTCCTTACTTTACATACTCCAAAGAAGGAGATGAAGTTTTAGTAAGAGGATATAACGGCACAGACACAGAAATAGTTATTCCCGATACTGTCCCTGCTTATTATCCGGACGATACACTTAAGGGAAAGACGATTACCTCAATAAGAACAGTGGCATTCAAGGATAACACCCGTATTACAAGCGTAACTATGGGAGATAATATTACAGAAATCGGTTGGCAGGCATTTATGAATTGCTCTGCTCTTAAAGAAGTCCACATCGGTTCGGGTATCCAGTTGATTTCAGCCTGTTCGTTCTTTAACTGCGACTTGGAAAGCTTCTATTGTTCAAAGAGTGATTATACAAGCATAGATAACAAACCCTTATTTACTATGTACACCTTTAATTCCGAAGGGTGCATAACCTTCTACGGACCTCACACCGGCAAGTTTTATGATGAAGCGCATAATGACTCTATCAATCATATAGGCGTTAGCAACTTCAAGTATATCGGAACTGACGCGCATACAGATACTGTCACCTTTAACTGGGACGGCTACACATGCACGGAAGCAACAGCCGGATGTTCAAAATGCGACTATAAAGAAACCGTGTCCGGAGTTACGGTGTCGTCCGTTGTTACGACCAAACCCACCTACGAAGCCGATGGCCTGCGTACATATACCGCTTCGGTAATGTATAACGGCACTGAATATACCGATACAAAGACCGAGGTGATCCCCTATGATGACATTATCACCGATCTTGCCGGTCACAGTATCAGCCTTGACGGCTCGATCGGCGTAAACTTCTATATGGAGCTCTCCAACGACGTTATCGATAACAAAGATACCGCTTATATTCACTTTACTATCCCCAAGAACGGCGAGCCCGGTACTAAGGATGTATATGTCAAGGACGCCGAGCCAAAGGAAGTTGGAGACAAGACATATTACATCTTCACCTGCAATGTAGCCGCTAAGGAGATCGAATCCAACATCACCGCGCAGCTGTTCAACGGTGATCAGCAAAGCCGTATTTACACCTA
>JBGULZ010000376.1:0-3715 GCA_045116595.1 Ruminococcus sp.
AGAGGGACAACGATTCCGGTCTGCGAAAGAATAAGGATCGAGAGCAACAAGGCTACACACATAATGGCAAAATCACGCAGCGACCACAGCCAGAGGTTGGCTGTGGCGCGCAGATTCTGCGGATATAAATAGGTTTTCATTTGATACCTCCGATTGAATAATTACGAAGCCGCACGGACAACTGAGCGCGTCAGATTCACTGCGGTCGTTGTGGCGTGTACTACCGACATCATATTGACCTTAACACTCGAATCCAGACCGAATTGTTCGGCGATTCTCGGCACTTCGTTTGCCGAGAGCATAACGCCAAGTCCAAGCAGCATATTGTCAGGGAATATCATCAAGCCCAAATACAGCAGAGTTGTCTGCATAAATGCCGTCAGACAGATTGCGATCACCTGTTTCATCCACTGATTGAAGCCGTCCTGATAACCTCTCGGCAGACTGAACATATACAACGAGCCGACCGCCATCTGGATAAGCAGGATACCACCGCGCTTGATATTGGCGAAGAATATCTTGACAACACAATAGGCAAACGCAATCATCGCAAGGATATTGAACAAGCTGAAAGATACATTGTTGGTAAGCGCAAACGCGCCTTTCCACAGTTCGGTTGATTCTTCAGCTAATCCGAGCGATTTTCCGCTTGAATTAAGAAGCGACAGATCCTTTGCGAGTGAATTCTGCAATGAAATACAGAACTTGTACAACTCGACAGGAACTATCCCAATCAACGAACAGGCGAAGAAGCCTTTGAGAATATTGATAGCAGTTGTCTTGATTGATGCTCTGCCGTTCTGATACTCTACCGCCACATCAAACACGGCGACTACCGTTCCTGCGGCGAACAGCGCCCAGCCAAACAAAGTAAACAAACTGATTGTTGACTGGACAACTCCGAGATCAAATATCTCAGCGCCCATGTTGCCCATCTGCGTGAAGAAGTCTGCTACGGCGTTATAAATTTGCTCGTAGATCCACTTCATCATAACATCGAAGATGGCGCTTGAGATCTGCTGACCTAAGGATCCGAATGCATTTCCTAATAAATCACCTAACCAATCAAACATTTAAGAACCACCCCTTAACCGAGGACAGTCCAAATGTACATTGGTGCGGTTAACGCGAATACAAGACATCCAAACAGAATGGCGGGTGCGGCAAACTCAAACTGACCGTGCTTTCTATAATCCATATACGCTGTTGCCAGCTTGACGAAAAACAGAACAGCAAGGATCATATCGATAACAGGGAACACAACATTGTTCACCACATTCTTGATCTGAGTCTGCGCCGAGGTCCATGTGCTCTGGATGGCAGAGGAGACATCTCCCGCCGCAAATACCGTTAATGAGGACATGGCGATGAATACGAGCGCAAATAAAACGCAGGCAATCGTTGTCAGAATCCTCTTACCTTTTCTTTTTGCCGAGTTTTTTGGCATACTTTTTACCTCCGATTTCTAAATCTTTTTCAGTAATATATCTAATGTCAAGCTTCAGGTGCTTGGCAAAACTGATTTCCTTCTTCATACCTTCCGTGATTTTGTCACCGAATACCCATAAAGCGTCAGCACGAAACAGCAGCGAGGTTCCGGCTGTCATTCCGAGAGCACGTTCCTCGTCAACCGCATCGTCCAGAATCTCCGCATAGAAATGCGGTATGACCGGAGCCATACCGCACTCTAAAACGAATTTTCCGTATTGCTTGACTTTTTCGAGGTTTTCGGTGATGTTACCGCGCAAAGGCGAGCAGACATACACGTTTCTCATCAGTCATCGTCATCCTCATCTCTCTTTTTGAACTTGACGAAAAGGAAGGCAATGAGACCGCCGACTGCGATTGCACCAAGACCGATAAAGAAGCCCATGTTGGACTCATCACCGGTTTGAGGTGTGTCGGGAGTGGGCTGCTTTTCGTTGGTCATTTCAGCCTTGACGATTTGACCGTCCTCTTTGATTTCAAAAGAGTAAGGCTTAGAGTCGAGGATATATCCGTCGGGGGCGTCGAACTCTTCATAGGTGTACTTGCCGTAACGAAGCTTGAACTTGGCTACGCCGTTCTTATCGGTATATCCTTCCGCGACGATGTTGCCGTTTTCATCCTTGATGCGGAATCCGGCATTCGGAAGGAGCTTTCCGGTAGCAACATCTCTCTTGGTGATTTCGAGTTCACCCGTGATAGGCTTGTTGATGAAGCCTACGCCAGCCTTATTTTCGACATTGGCTACTTCGCCATCCTCTTTGATCTCAAAATAGTGGTAGTCCTCATCTTTCACGAAGCCTTTGGGAGCGGTTTTCTCATACATAAAGTAGCCGCCTGTGGGAAGGTCACCGAGAGAGTAATTACCCTTATCGGTTTCTGACTCGGTCATGGTATCAATGAGAATGTCGACATCGGCGTTGAATTTTCCGTCGCCGTCAGCATCCGCGTAAATCTCAAACACCGCGCCGGAGAGCTTGTTTTCAGGGTATTCCTCGTCAACCTTTGTGGTTGTTACTGTACCTCTCTTGAGCTTGTTTTCAATCTCCTTGCCCTCATTGACATGGACTTCCTCCACATCGAGATTCTCGGAATACGCGAACTCAAACTCATACTTGGTATCATCAATCACATAGTGGCTGTCAGTAGAATACTCCTGAACATAGTACTTGCCGAAGGGAAGCTCAGTTTCAAACTTGACGTTGCCCTCTTCATCGCAGTAAACGATTTCGATTAAACCGTCCTTCGGGATAAACTTGCCGTCCTCGGCAGTAATGTCCTCGTTTGCGTAGATTGCAAACGCAACCTTTGTGAGCTCGGTTTCTGTGCCGATATTCAGCTTTTCATATCTTTCAAGAATCTTTTTGAGCGATACTTCAGCCTTTTCTCTCTGGTTGTGAACGGTCAGATCGGTGTTGGTTACTTCAACGGTTTCGCCTGCATAGCTGAGTGTAACGGGATAAGATTCGCTGTTCTTGATAAAGCCGTAGGGACTCTTGGTTTCACGAATCAGATATTTGCCAAGATAGAGCTGCTTTGATACAGCCTTGCCGTTCTTAGCGGTGGTAATAGTATCGACAACCTCACCCTTCTTGTAATGAACCACGCCGTCGGGAGTGATGATGTCCTCGGCTGCCGTAATTTCAAACTCAGCGCCTTCGAGATAACCTTCCCCAAATACGGGGATATATCTGGTGATCTCTTCGGGTTCGGTTACTTCCTCAGTGGGCTCAACCGCTACTGAAGGTTCAGTTGATTCCGTTATATCGGTCGGAAGGGTTGTTCCCTCTGTTGTAACCGGGAGGCTCTCAGGCTCGGTTACAGGCTCTGTCGCCTCTGTAGGTGCAGTCACGGTTTCCTCGGTCACAGTCTTGTAGATATCACCGAGTTTGAAGATGGTAATAGTACCCTTTTCAGCTTTGTTATACTTTTCAAGGGTAATAACGGTCTTAGAGCCGTCAACATTGAAATCGATGGGCGTCTTATCCAAGACATAACCTGTACCCGCTTTCACCTCGATGAGCTGATACTTGCCATAGGGAAGCTGAATCGGGAATTTGATAGTACCTGTCTTATCGGTAAAGAAAGTATCCTTGCCATCAGCCTTTACAAGAGCGCCGTCTGCATTCTTGATCTGGAAGCCAAATCCGGCGAGAGGAATAATCTTCTTGCTCTCCATGTCCTTCTTCTGAATGACGATTTCGGAGCGTCTGAGAATATTCTTAAAGGA
>JBGULZ010000377.1:0-2032 GCA_045116595.1 Ruminococcus sp.
AAATACGCCGGTGATAGTAAAATATCCGTTCTGGCAGATGACGCTTGAAAACGATAAAGCGACCTACGCCTGCCTGAATTACAGCGAAGCGTACTGCCCGGAAGAAATCGCTGTGCAGTCGGTTTGCGTTGAGGGAGATATAGGGAATACGTTTGATGAGATGAATGCCGACATTGACCACAAAACAACCAACCACAGATAGTAAAAAAGGATAATAAAAAGTCAAACGCCGAAGCTTGTAGATAAGCCTCGGCGTTTTAATAATCAAAGTATTTTAGTTATATTTTACGCTTGATGCGGATATCCCTCGATTTTACCGGCCGCAAATTTCTGGATCATTATCGCGTCGAGTATATCAACAATGTTGTCGTTGTTGACATCGGCTGCAAGGAGCTGCTGCTTATTGAGCTCTGTCTTGTCGACTGTGTATTTTTGGATCATAACCGCGTCGAGCACGTCGGAGATCCCGTCGTTGTTCAGGTCGCCTATGGTTACCAAGGGAGCTTCAACGACCCTGAACTGAGCCCAGGCTTCGCCCGACAGCACACCGTTGCGTGTAGGGGTCGCGACGACGTTATATGTACCGATATCCTTGATATCCTCTTTTGCGATCTCTACCTCGACCTGCTCGCCGTCAACGCCGTCAACGACCTGATAATAGGTCAGGGTATAGTCCTCGTCCTCGGCATACTCAACGCCCATCTCACTCGTCAGTGTAACTGCAGGGGGAGTAAGCGCCTCACCTGTGTAGGTCAGGGTATCGGCAGAAAGGTTCATTCCGACTACGTCGCCGTCAGCGTTGACCATCGTGCCAAGCGGATGGACATTGGTCACTTTCTTGCCGATCTCATCGCTTACGATAGTGAACATAACCGACACGGCTGCGGTTTGACCGTTCTCATTGGAGAAGCACGCGGTATAAGTGTATTCGCCGTCCTCAAGCGTCATCAGATAATCGGTGCTTAAGCCGAGCGCTGCGCCGTCCTCCTCGGTAAAACTCCACGTTTCGAGCTCTTCCTCGGAAATACCTTCGTCACTGTCGCCGTCCGCGCCCAAGGGAGCGGATGACTTTTTATCCTTGGGCTTATTGCTCGCGATCTCCTTGCCGTTTTTATCGAACATCTTACAGCTTCCGGCTTCTTTGGTGTTCGTCAACTTGGTCAGCCAGCCGGACTGCAGATTAGCAAAGTTCATCTCATTCGTTCCGGTAGCTTCATAGAGAGGGCTGAGATACCATGAAGGGATCAGCAAATAATATTTATAACCCTCTAAGTAATCCTGATCGCTGAAACTCTGCAGCTGTTCGGGGTTCATTTTTACGATGGATTCAAACGCAGCTCTGTAGTCCGCCCAACGCTCAACGTCAATAATAGGATAATCGAACCAACCTTGCCGCACGCCGTGGCAGATCTTACAGGTCTCGGTATACCAGCAGCGGTAGTTGTATCTGGTGAACATATTGAACAAGCCGCCCTTATATGGAGTAGCTTCAAACTTGGTGATCTTGCGCGTTCCCGTGAAGTCGCACGTTCCTGTCATCAGCTGTCCGCATTTTGTGCAGTGCGTTTCATGAGCCGACAAACTTCTCGGCTCCCATTCGCCGGGGGTGCAGGCTTCCTCTTGATCGAACAGCATCGTATTGCATCTTTCGCAACGGCTTCTGTGGGTATAGTTTGGATAAGAACCTTTTGGCGTATGGTCGATCCTGCCGGTGCCCACATGGGAACAAATCTGATCATCGTGATAGCTGCACTTGGTGCAGTCGATCGAGACCTCGCCGTTATAGATCTCATAGCCGCCGACGTTGGACAAAACCGGCGTGACCTTGATGTCGTGAGCTTCGCCTGTATTGAATACTACCTTACAGCGGCTGCAGCGTTCGTCGTGAGTGCCGTTGCCCTTATCAACATATTCACGCGGTACGCTGTGGTCGCAGTCACCGTCAACCGCATAACCGCACTTGGTGCAGACTGTACGATACTTTCCGGCAGGCTTTCCGGTCTCGGGATAGTTTTGGGGCTCGTTTTTGAGA
>JBGULZ010000378.1:0-4572 GCA_045116595.1 Ruminococcus sp.
ATCTCGCTCGCTGTCGAAGGCGAGCTGACCCGTAATTATACAAGGGATTCTGTTATTAAAAAGCTGCGCGAGCTATTGCTCGGTGAATACGATGAGATACATCCCATCAAAAACAGAAAAGGGAGGAAGTCTAAATGAAAAAACTCTCCCTGACACAGAGGATTCTTCAAAACAATTATGTTTTGCTTATCATCGCTTTGCTGATCTCTATCGGTATCTGGATCTATATGAGTATGACCGCTTCAAACGATACCTCGATCACCGTAAGCAATATCCCTATTCAAACAGAACTTTCCGAAAGCGCAAAGGAACTCGGTCTCCAGGTCTTTCTTGAGGATGAGGCAAAAGCCTCGGTCACGGTTTCGGGTATGCGCACGATGCTCGGACAGATTTCAGAGGCGGATTTGATCGTTACCGCATCGGCAAATTCGATTTCCACCACCGGTAACCACACGCTGCCTGTTTCGGCAACAAAGGCAAATCCATCAAGTAATTTTCAGATAACGAGCTGCACTCCGTCGTCGATCAACGTAGTTGTCGATTATCCCAAGGAGAGCACTTTTGATGTTAAAGAAGATATTTCATACAAGGTCAAGGACGGATATTACGGCTCGGTTTCAATGGCGTTTAATAAGGTGACGATATCAGGTCCTCAGACCGAGATCTTAAAAATCAAAAAGGTCGTTGCAAAAGCCGAAGTCAAGGGTGATTTGACCGAGAGCAAGGATACCAAGGCGGAAATAGTTCTCTATGACTCGGGCGATAACGTTATCCCGAAGAATTTGCTCCAGCTCAGCTCTAATACAGTTGACGTAAGGATAGAGGTAATGCCCGAAAAGGCAGTACCGTTAAAGCCCGTATTCAAGAACAAGCCGGGCGGACTTGTGCTTACGGAGGATATGATCAAGATAGAACCCTCCGAGATCAAGATCGCCGCTCCGCAGGATGCGCTTGATAATATCAAGGCGGTCAATTTAGAGGCTATTGATTTTAATAAGTTAAACAACACCAAGGTAGTATTAAAAGACCTGAGTATAGATGTTCCCGAAAGCTGTAAGAATATCAGCGATACTTCGGCTGCTGCCGTGACGCTCGATCTCAGAGGAATGACGTCAAAGGAATTTGATGTAGAAAGCTTTTCTGTTGAGGGCTTGCCGTCCGGGTTTAGCTGCGAGGTGACCTCAAAGAGCATAAGCGTTACCGTGATAGGCCCGAAGGACGAGATAGAAAGCCTGAAAGCCGATGATATCGTTGCGGTGATCGACGCCAAAAACTTCAGCGGAAAGGTCGGTTCGGTCGAAATGCCGATTACGTTTAAGCTCAGTACGGTTAAAAGCTGCTGGGCTTACGGAGAGTATAAGGCGAACGTCAATATAACCGAATCCAATTAAATAATCAAAAAAGGAGTATCCGTTTTGGGTACTCCTTAGTTTTTGTTATAGACGCTTTGAACAAGTCCGATACAGATCAAAACGCTCATCAGCGAGCTTCCGCCTGAGCTGAACAGCGGGAGGGTAACTCCGATGACGGGGAAGAATCCGAGCACCATTCCGAGGTTGATTATCGTTTGCGATGCTATCAGCGCGAACACTCCCGCGCAAATCAGCCTTCCTTTGAAGTCCTTTGCAACTTTAGCGTTTTTGATTATTCTCAGAATTATATATATCAGCAGTGCCAAAATCAGCATACAGCCGATAAAGCCGAGTTCTTCACCTGCTACGGTAAAGATAAAGTCGTTTTCCTGTTCGGGAACTATCCCGTTTTTGACTCTCATACCGTTAAACAAACCGCTCCCGAAAAGTCCTCCGCTCGCAACGGACAGCTTACCTTGATACTGCTGCCAGCCGTAGCCGGTCATAGTGCTGTCGCTGGGAAACAGCAGGGCGGTAAGGCGGTTTCTGTGCTCGTCGTTGAGTATAAAATTCCAGATCACAGGAACAGCGGCGGCTGCCGCTCCCGCGAATACTGCAAAATACCTGAGCTTTATCCCGGACATAAAGCACATAGTCAAAAATACAAGCCCGAAAACCAGAACCGTTCCGTCATCACCCTGTATGTGTATGATAACCATTGGAACAGCCGCGTGCAGGCAAAGACTCAGCAAAGCCCAAGGTTTATTCAAGTATTCCTTTTCATTAAGGGTTGATAGGTGCTTTGTCAGCGTTATTATAAAACAAATTTTGATAAATTCCGACGGCTGGACGGTGTAGCCGAAAATATTTATCCAAGCTGTGTCGTCTGTTCCGCTGACTCTTATGCCAAATATAAACACAAGCAAGGCGAGGATCGCCGCGATACCGGCGAAAACATACCACTTCTTGATCAGATAATTATAATCCGCGTTTGAGATCAGCACTGCCGCCGAAAAACCTATCAACAGGGCGATAAGCTGAGTTTTGAGGTAGTTATAGCTCCCCGAGCGCTGCATACTCGCGATGATCAGCAGGCTGTAAAGGATCGCCGCAAGCGTTGATATCCAAAGCTTTCGGTCTGTGTTTTTTAAGTAAAATCGCACCCTTTGCGCTATGATTTTCAGTCTTTTCACTTCCTAATACCAATTATTACCAAATACATTATAATAAAATATCCGCACAATATCAAGTATATTTTCAAATTGGAATAATATAAAACATAAGGTTTGTTATAATAAACTAAATATGAAATGGAGGTAATACTATGCTTTCTGATATTGAGATCGCTCAGCAGGCGACGCTTTTGCCAATCAAAGAGGTTGCCGAAGGCCTTGGGATAACCGAGGACGAGCTTGAATTTTACGGTAAATATAAAGCTAAGCTCTCGGACGAGCTTTACTCGAGGGTAGAGTCAAACCCCGACGGTAAGCTTATCCTTGTGACAGCCATCAACCCGACTCCCGCGGGCGAGGGTAAAACAACTACTACGGCGGGTCTTGGTCAGGCTATGGCTAAGATCGGCAAAAAGGCTGTTATCGCTCTGCGCGAACCGTCACTCGGTCCCGTGTTCGGAATCAAGGGCGGAGCTGCCGGCGGCGGCTACGCTCAGGTTTTGCCTATGGAGGACATCAACCTTCACTTTACGGGCGATATGCACGCAATCACTTCCGCTAACAATCTGCTCTGCGCAATGCTCGATAACCATCTTCAGCAGGGCAACGAGCTCGGAATAGACGAGAGAAGGATACTCATTAAGCGCTGTCTTGATATGAACGACCGCGCTTTGAGAAATATCATTGTGGGTCTCGGCGGCAAGGTCAACGGAATCCCGCGCGAGGATCACTTTATAATCACAGTTGCGTCCGAGGTAATGGCTATTCTTTGCCTTGCGGCGGATATCGACGACTTAAAGCTAAGATTGGGAAAGATACTTGTTGCTTATACACACTCGGGCGAGCCCGTTTACGCAAAGGATCTTAAAGCCGACGGCGCGATGACAGCTCTGCTCAAGGACGCTATAAAGCCTAACCTTGTGCAGACCCTAGAGGGTACTCCCGCGATAATGCACGGCGGACCTTTTGCTAACATCGCTCACGGCTGCAACAGCGTAAGAGCTACTAAATTGGCTCTTAAGCTGGCTGATTATACTATTACCGAGGCAGGCTTCGGCTCAGACCTCGGAGCCGAGAAGTTCCTTGACATCAAATGCCGCTACGCGGGCTTAAAGCCCTCGGCTATCGTTCTTGTGGCTACCTGCCGCGCTCTTAAATACAACGGTGGAGTTCCCAAGACCGAGGTGTCCAAGGAGAACCTTGACGCGCTGATGATCGGAATAGAAAACCTCGGTGTTCATATCGACAATATGCGCAAGTACGGAGTACCCGTGATTGTCGCTATCAACCGCTTCGGCACAGATACCGACAAGGAGCTTAAATATATTGAGCTTTACTGCAGGAACAAGGGCGCTGAATTCGCTTTCTCAGAGGTGTTCGAAAAGGGCGGAGACGGCGGTATAGATCTTGCTCACAAGGTCGTTGCAGCGTGCGAAATACCCTCTTACTTTATGCCTGTATATCCCGATAACGCTACGGTCAAGGAGAAAATCGAGCTTATCGCTAAGAATATTTACAGAGCTTCAAAGGTCAACTATACTCCTCAGGCGAATAAGGCTATTGCAGAGGTACAGAAGCTCGGCGCTGATGATCTGCCCGTCTGCATAGCAAAGACCCAGTATTCACTGTCCGACGACCCGACTTTGCTCGGAGCTCCCAAGGATTTTGAGATCACAGTGCGCAATGTTTCGCTCTCAAACGGCGCGGGCTTTGTAGTTGTCTATACCGGCGACATTATGACAATGCCCGGACTGCCCAAGGTTCCTGCCGCTCACAGCATTGACGTGGACACTAACGGCAAGATCACAGGCCTGTTCTGATATGGAAAGGATCATTTCCAACAGTCCCGCAGAGACTGAAAAAATAGGGGAGAAGCTTGCCCAAAGCCTAAAGGGCACGGAAGTTATCGCCCTGTTCGGCGGGCTCGGAATGGGAAAGACAGCGTTTACAAGGGGGTTGTGCAGAGGCTTGGGGGTCGATGACGGAGTTTCAAGCCCGACCTTCGCGCTTGTCAATGAATACAGCGGCAAGTTCAATATATATCACTT
>JBGULZ010000379.1:0-3852 GCA_045116595.1 Ruminococcus sp.
AAATAACCGCCCTGTACTGCGAATACAGGACGGTTTAAGATATAACCAACTGTAACAGAACAGTCCATACTGCTCTCTTACCTTCACCTATATTTTACATTATAATATCAGAAAAGTCAATACTCTAACCGGAAACACCTGTGAGTTTCAGTTGCCGCTGAACTCACGGGTTTTGTTATTATTCAAATAAAAACAGGCTGTATTTGTTTTTTGTTCAGCGCGTATTTTGCGGATTCCTCTATCTTGCTGAAATCCGCTACGAGCGAATTCGGCTTTTTTACCGGGTCGTCCTGCCCAAGCGGCACAAAAAAGATATTCTTTGTGTTAAGCAGCCTGCCTATATTCTGCGCCGACGCGCCCAAGGCGTCGTTTGTAGCAACGCACAAGAGCACCGGCTTTTGGACTCTGAGGTGCGACTTTGCCGCCATAGTTACCGAGGTGTCGGTAACGCCGAGGGACAGCTTTGCCAGCGTGTTGCCCGTGCACGGCGCTATTATCAGCAGGTCGAGCATATCCTTGGGGCCTATCGGCTCGGTGTCCACAGAGGTTTTGAGCACGCTTTTGCCTGTTATTTTTTCTGCTTTTTTTACCGTTTCCTCCGCCCTACCAAAGCGTGTGTCTGTGGAGCAGGCGTTTGCCGACATAATGGGGATCACGTCATAGCCCGAATCCACAAGCTTTTGCATTTGCTCAAAGGCCTTTGAAAAGGTGCAAAAAGAGCCGCACATTGCAAAACCAATGGTCGCCTTTTTCACCAATTTACCTCCTTAATTATTGAATTTACGGTTTGTTTTATGATTTCCGCCGCAGTTTTGGGCGCGCACTTGCCCGGGAGCGAAAGCGCGCGCTGTGCGTCTATCTTTAGCGACCTTGCCGCCTCAAAATCAACTCCTCCCGGGGATGAGGCGAGGTCGATCATCAGGGTATCGCGGTCGGTGTTTTTCAGCATATTTTCGTCAAATATCATAGCCGGTATCGTGTTGAAAACGAGGTCATATCCGCTGAGTTTTTTCAGCTCCTCGGTGTTTTCAGCCCTGTAGCCGAGCGCGTTGATAAACGCCAGATCTTCAAATTTCCGCGCGCTCACCGTGACGAATGAGCCGAGGGCTTTGAGCTTGCTTGCGAGTATCTTTCCTATCCTGCCGAACCCCGCGACAAGCGACCTGCTGCCCGCGATAGTTCCCTCATAAGCGCACATAGCGTACTCGATAGCTCCCTCCGCGGTCGGAACCGCGTTTAGTATAGCAAAATCCTCGCGCGAGGCGTAATCGAACACCGGAGCTGATTTTAATTTGGGATAAGCTCTTAGCAGCTTTTCGCTGAATGAAGCGAAAACCGGCTTTGATGTGATGAGGTCGAGCTGAGCGTCGGAAAGATAGATATTCCCCTGCGAAAATGGCGCGTTGATGCTGCCGTCAGACCTTACCGACGGCAACGGAAGAATGATCATATCGCCGTAGCCGAGAGCCGAGTCAACGTCTGTTATAGCGATATCTCCCACGCTTTTGAGCGTATCAAAGCCGCCCAAAATCACCTTGAAGCCGTCTTTTATAAATAAATCGGCAAGATACAGCTGCCGCTTGTCGCCGCCGATGATACCGACCGTTTTAACGCTTTCTGTCATACAAACACCTTACCGTAATAACTTTGTAGTACATCATATGCGGGGAGTTATGAGTTGTGAGTTATAAAAAAACTGTCATTCTGAGTTTAGTTTCACTTAGAATGACAGCTGTTTGGTTATTCAATTTACTTTTGACCCGCCGTTAATTAAACATAAAAATAAAATCAAACATTTAAAAAGGCGGACTGGATGCAACGTCACGTTGCTTCGGCGATTACCTCTACCTCTACAAGAACATTCTTGGGGAGAGTCTTGACCGCTACGCAGGAGCGCGCGGGCTTTGAGGTGAAATACTTTCCGTAAACGGCGTTGAACGCCGCGAAGTCGTTCATATCCGCGAGGAAGCATACTGTCTTTACAGCCTTGTCGAGCGAGCTGCCCGCAGCTTCCAGAACATTTTTTAGGTTTGTGCAGACCTGCTCGGTCTGAGCCTCGATAGTCGTTGCCTCAACGTCGCCGAGCTCGGGGTTGATAGCTATCTGTCCCGAGGTGAAAACAAGTCCGTTCACCTTTACCGCCTGTGAGTACGGTCCGATCGCGTCGGGAGCATTTTTAGTATAAATCTTCTCCATAATAATTCTCCTTATATCAGTTTGAATCCCGCGCCTGTCAAAGCGTCCTGGATCTCTTTTACGTGGTCAAAGTTTCTGGTCTCGATAATAATTCTGAGATAACAGCCGTTAACGTCGGAGCCCTCGCCCGCTCTCTCGTGATGAACGGAGATGACGTTCGCGCCGCGGTCGGCGATTATCTTTGAAACAGCTACAAGCTGACCGGGCTTATCCTGGAGCTCGATGCACAGCGTCTGCTGTCTGCCGCTCATAAGAAGTCCGCGCTTGATGACACGGTTGAGGATGGTAACGTCGATATTACCGCCCGAAACGATGCAGACGACCTTTTTGCCCTTTACGGGGAGCTTGTTGTACATAATAGCCGCAAGAGGAGCAGCGCCGGCACCCTCGGCGATCATCTTCTGAGTTTCGATAAGCTTTAAAATCGCGGAAGCGATCTCGTCATCGCTCACCGTTACGATGTCGTCAACGTATTGCTTGATGTATTCAAAGGTGTGCTCGCCGGGCTCCTTTACCTGGATACCGTCGGCGATAGTCGACACCTTGTCGAGCGAAACGGGCTTGCCCTGCTTGATCGACTCGTACATTGAGGGAGCGCCCTCAGCCTGTACGCCGTAGACCTTGATATTGGGGTTGAGGCTCTTTATAGCGCAAGCTACGCCGGAAAGAAGTCCGCCGCCGCCGATAGCCGCGACTACCGCGTCAACATAGGGCATTTCGTTGAGTATCTCGAGCCCGATAGTGCCCTGACCCGCGATAACGTTCTCGTCGTCAAAGGGGTGGATAAATGTATAGTTCTTCTCATCCCTAAGTCTTAATGCCTCGTTGTAGGCGTCGTCATACACGCCCTTTACCATACAGACCTTCGCGCCGTAGCCCTTTGTCGCCTCTACCTTAGAGATAGGCGCGCCGTCGGGCAGACAGATAAGAGATTTTATTCCGTATTTTGTAGCGGCAAGCGCGACGCCCTGGGCGTGGTTGCCCGCGGAACAGGCGATAACTCCCCTACGCTTTTCGTCGCAGGTGAGCTGGGATATCTTGTAGCCCGAGCCTCTTACTTTAAATGAGCCTGTGATCTGCAGGTTCTCGGGTTTAAGGTAAACCTCGCAGTCGTCGGAGATTCCCTCCGCCTTGACGATATGGGTGTGCCTGATAACGTCCTTAAGCACATAGGACGCGTGATAGATCTTATCAAGTGTTAACATATGTACACTTCCTTTTTAACTCCATAAAAATTCATACCTCACTATTTTACTACTATTTTTAGAATAAATCAAGTGCTTAATTTTAGAGTTGAGAGTTTAGAGTTTAGAGTTTAATTTTTTTGACCAAAAACAATGCGGCTCAGACCATTTGGAAAGAGCCGCGTAAACTATTATATAATTATTCTTATTATCACATTTCTATTCTGCAAACATAGGGGTCGAGAGGTAACGCTCGCCTGTGTCGGGCAGAAGGGCTACGATGATCTTGCCCTTATTCTCGGGGCGTTTTGCGAGCTGAGAAGCCGCGAAAACCGCCGCTCCCGATGAGATACCGACAAGCACGCCTTCCTTTTTGGCGAGTGTTCTGCCCGCTTCAAAGGCGTCCTCGTTCTCTACCGCGATGATCTCGTCATAGATCTCGGTGTCGAGGGTGTCGGGTACAAAGCCTGCG
>JBGULZ010000380.1:0-11663 GCA_045116595.1 Ruminococcus sp.
CCTACCTTTACGGCGTCAGCGCCTGCGGCTATCAATGCCTTTGCCGCCTCTGCTGTCGCGATATTGCCCGCAACAAGCGGAAGGTCGGGATAAGCGCTTTTTACCTTAGCTACGGAATTGACTACGTTTGAGTTGTGTCCGTGAGCAGAGTCGAGCACGACAACGTCTACGCCGGCTTCGATAAGAGCCGCTACTCTGTCGAGCACGTCGGCAGTTGCGCCGATAGCCGCTCCGCAGATTAGTCTGCCCTTGTCGTCACGGGTCGAATTAGGATACTGAACACTTTTTTCGATATCCTTTATAGTGATAAGTCCCTTGAGTGAACCGTTTGCGTCCACGATGGGGAGTTTTTCTATTTTATGCTCGCGCAAAATCGACTGGGCCTGCAAAAGGGTGGTTCCCACGGGAGCGGTGACAAGGTTTTCTCTTGTCATAACCTTTGAGATAGGCTGTGAGAAATCCTCGGCGGTCATAAAACGCATATCGCGGTTTGTAATAATGCCGACCAGCTTTCCGTCGGTGCAGATGGGAACGCCCGAAATCTTGTATTTGCCCATAAGCGCGTCAGCATCTCTTACGGTGTTTTCAGGCGAGAGGAAAAACGGGTTTACGATTACTCCGTTTTCGCTTCTCTTAACGCGGTCGACCATATCGGACTGCCTTTCGATAGGCATATTCTTATGGATGATACCAACGCCGCCTTCACGGGCGATCGCGATCGCCATCTCGGTCTCGGTGACGGTATCCATAGCCGCGGTCATAAGTGGAGTGTTAAGCTTGATTGTTTTTGTCAGGTTTGTTGAAACATCAACGTTCTTCGGCTCAACGTTTGACTCGCCCGGGATAAGCAGTACGTCGTCAAATGTCAGACCTTGTTTGCCGAATTTGTTGTCAAAATTTGTGTCCAGCATACTTTCTTCCTCCATCCATTGCTTATATTTAAATTTTATTATACCAAAAAACGACCCGGTTGGCAACACTATTTTTGCTTTATTTGAGTCTTTTTTGGCTTTTTGCGTCAATACAAAATCCGACGGCGTTTTTTTATTGACATTTTTGCCGGATAATTATAAAATTATAGAGGAAAAATTTAACGAAAGGCTCTGTTTATATGAAAATCCTTATCAAAATACTCTGCGCTGTTTTAGTGCTGTCCTCAACTGCCGTTTTCGCAGGCTGCGGACAGGACAACAGTCTTGTCGCGACTACCTCGTCCATTGAAGAAACCACCGAAGACAGCAAGATGAATGTCTCTGAACAGGCTGATTTGAGCAAGCTTCACGCTATCAATTACGAGGGCGACGAATTTGCCGGCGCGTGGCAGATCGTTGACGGCGAGGGCTCAAAATTCAAAAGCTTCGTCTATGTTTTTGACGGCAACAAAAAAGCCTACCTCGTCATAGGAACAACAGGCTATATTGAAAATTACGAAATAGAAAAAAAGACCGATGAAAACGGAAACGCTATCTCGACCTTTTCCGCCGAATTGATGTTCGGTATCAACGGAACATATACATATGAATTTTCCGACGACAAATCCGAGCTGATCTTGACAAATATCAAAGATAAAAAGACCACCACGCTCAAAAAGCTCGCTACCTTCTCTTATGTTCCCATTCCCGACCCCGAGCCCGTTGTTGACGAAGAACTGCTCGGCGCGTGGAAGGACAAGAGCGGCGAATACTATTACTTTGACAAGAGCGGGATCATGTATAACTTTTACGGCGTGACCTTTATGTTTGCCAAGTACTCAGCTAAGGACGGCAAGGTCACATATACCTTTACATCAAATAAAGAAGAAACAAACACCGTTGATTATTCAATTAAGGACGATACCTTGACCTACAACGGCAACCCGTTCGAAAGGATCCCCGTAAGCGAGCTGAAATAAATGTCTGTAAAAGTCGAAACGGTCAACACCGATAAATTTAAAATGAAATATTTTAAGTTCGGCAGCGGCGACAAGCCCGCGGTCATCATCCCCGGGCTCAGCCTTAAAAGCGTGAGCGACTCCGCCGACAGCGTCGCGTCCGCGTATAAGGCTATGAAGCGCGATTACACGGTCTATGTTTTTGACCGCAGGCTCGACTGCGGCGAGAGTTACAGCATAGAGGATATGGCTGATGATACAATTGAGGCGCTCGACATACTCGGAATAAAAGGAGTTTATCTTTTCGGTGTGTCGCAGGGCGGGATGATAGCTCAGTATATCGTTCTGAAGCGTCCGGACCTTGTAAAAAAACTCGCGCTCGGCTCGACCGCCGCGAGAGTTACCGAACAAAACACCGGCGGAATAAAGAACTGGGCAAGGCTTGCCGGGGAGAAAAAAACCGACGAACTGATCGACAGCTTTTTGAGCGCAGTGTATTCAAAGGAGTTTTCCGAACAGTACGGCGATTTTATTAAAATGATGTTGATAAATACGAGCGACCTCGAGCTTGAGCGGTTCGCGGTCTACGCAAAAGCCTGCAACGGCTTTGATCTGCTCGATGAAGTCAATAAAATCAAATGTCCTGTTTTTGTTATCGGCGCCGAAAACGACAAGGTGCTCGGGGCACAAGCCTCTGTTGAGCTCGCCGAAAAAGCTAACGCGAAGCTTTATATGTACAAAAACTACGGTCACGCGGTCTATGACGAAGCGCCGGATTATCTTTATAGGATAATCAACTTCTTTGAGAAATAAAAAGGAAAGCCGGTATAAACAATGAGAGTGTTAACAAAAATCAGCGAGGGATTCGGAAGGTTTATGGCTCTGGTAGTGCTTGCCGTAGCGGCGCTCGCGCTGTTTGTTCCCAAATCCTGTCTTTGGATAGATACCTCTTGGGTAAATTACCTTTTGATGGTCATTATGTTCGGAATGGGACTGACGATGAAGCCGAAGGATTTTGCTTTGATTTTCAAAAGGCCGAAGGATGTTCTGATCGGCTGCGCGGCACAGTTTATCATTATGCCCGCGCTGGCGTTCGGGCTTTGTAAGCTGTTTGATCTTGACCCCGCGCTGACTGCCGGAGTAGTATTGGTCGGCACCTGCCCCGGCGGAACGGCAAGTAATGTTATTACTTACTTTGCCAAGGGGGACGTTGCTCTGTCGGTCGGAATGACGAGCGTAAACACCCTGCTCGCGCCGATTTTCACTCCCGCGATAACATATCTTTTGCTTCAAACCACAGTTAAGGTCGACGTGTGGTCGATGGTCATAAGCATTTTGCAGGTCATCATTTTACCTATCGCGCTCGGCTTTGTTATCAATCACTTCTTCGGCAAGATCACAGAGAAGATAGTTGTTGTTTTGCCGATGATTTCCACGATCGCGATTTGTATGATCGTTGCATCTGTTGTTTCGCATAACGCGGAAAAGATCTACACAAGCGGCGCTTTGATACTGATAGTCGTGATACTTCACAACCTGCTCGGCTACGCTTGCGGATTCGGACTCGGCAAGGCTTTGAGGCTTACCCCGCAAAAGACAAAGGCTCTTTCTGTTGAAATCGGTATGCAGAACTCAGGACTCGCGACAAGCCTTGCGAACACCGCTTTTTCAAACCTCTCTATGGCGACCGTTCCCGGCGCTATATTCTCGGTTTGGCACAACATATCCGGCGCGATATTGGCGGCGATATACAGGTGCTGGAAAAACAAATAGCAACTTGACGTTTGTCGTGACAGCGACGGCGCAAAATCCCGACTGAAAAATCAGTCGGGATTTTTTTACCGAAAACACAAAACTGCTGGCGTTTCCGTCGGCAGTTTGCGTTTAACTATCATTTTTTACTCGGTTTATAGTCCGTAAGTCTCCATTCTTTTCTCAGATCCTCAGTCACGGGGAAAATCCTGAACAGCATAATTCCGTTTTTGCTGTCGGTTTTGTTCTCCTTGGTGCTGAGCGTGAACACAAAGCCCTCGTACCACAAATTGTCCTCGGCACCGGTTGCTATCTGATAAAAAATATCCTGGAGCGTATCTATTTTATCGTTGCCGAAGCAGCCGGCGGCATCCGCCATAAGAGCCGCCTTGCGGAGGATGTTGTCGCTGTTGTTTTCGCCGCTTTCCTCCGCCATAAAATGACTCATTGTTGTTCCTACGCCGATGTTCATCAGCTTTTCGCTTTCGGTCTCGACCGTAGCGGTTATGTTGACGTTATAATCGTCGTAGTAATAGTATTGAAATTCTACTCCTTTGTTGTCGGTTTGAGGGTCGCCCATTTTGCGCCAGTTGCCCTCCATTATCAGGTCGGTATCGCCGAGTATCCTTTTTGCGCCGTTATAGCGCTCGGTAAACTCGTGGAGCGTTACGGTAAAACGTTTTCCGTTAACGTTGTCGCTCGCTTCGATAGCGTCGGAAACCGGCTCCTCTTCCCCGCCGTTTTCCGCGGCGGCTATACTCTTTGGCTGTTCAATGTCAAGCTTAACATTGTCCTTTGAACAGGCGGCAAGACTGAGCAAAAATACAGCCGACAACAATAATGCCGTAATTCCTTTTAATTTTTTCATATACTTCCTTTTGAGTTCAATCAGCTGTTTTCTTCTGTTGTTTCAGCTTTCTGCTCCTCTGCCGGATTTTCTTCCGCTTCATCTTCCGGCTTTTCTTCTTCCGCATCATCATCCTCATCAACAACGCGCGGAGCTCTTGCTAGGGTAACTACCTTATCGCCCTCGCCTGTCTTCATCAGGGTAACGCCCTTTGACGGACGCGAGCATACTCTGATAGATTCCGCGGCAATACGGATGATTATGCCGTCCTGCGATATCATAATGATATCATCGTCAAGGTCAACTACCTTGATCGCGGCGACGTCGCCGTACTTGTTGACGTGATAGTTAGTAAGACCCTTACCGCCTCTTGTCTGGATGCGGTAGTCATCGGGATTAGACAGTCGTCCGTAGCCCGTCTCACTTACGGTGAGCACAAGACCGCCTTCGCGGACAACGCTCATTCCGACGACCTCGTCGCCCTCTTTAAGGCTGATCGCCTTAACTCCGCGAGCGAGTCTGCCCATCGGACGGACGTCTGTTTCTTTAAATCTGATAGCAACACCCTTCTTGGTGGCAACGATGACGTTGGCGTTTCCGTCCGTCATTCTTACCCATGCGAGCTCGTCGCCCTCATTGAGCTCGAGCGCAATAAGTCCGCCCTTGCGCGCGGTGTTGTACGCGTTGAGTGATATCCTCTTAACAATACCGTGACGGGTTACCATAATCAGGTACTTGTTCTCGTCAAACTCGGGTACCCTGATCATCGAGGTCACTTTTTCATCGTTGGAAATTGGCAGAAGATTTGCGATATTAAGGCCCTTTGACTGTCTGCTGCCCTCGGGTACCTCATAACATTTGAGCCTGTATACCCTGCCCTTGTCGGTAAAGAACAGCACATAATCGTGAGAGTTGATGATGAACATCTCGGTCGCGACATCCTCTTCGCGGCGCGACATACCCGAAACTCCCCTTCCGCCGCGGCGCTGGGTCTTGTATGTATCCACCGCAAGTCTCTTGACGTAACCGAACTGAGTGAGTGTGAGCACACACTCTTCCTGAGGAATAAGATCCTCAATATCTACCTCGCCGCTGATCGCGCAGATCTCTGTGCGGCGCGGGTCGGCGTATTTATTTCTGATAGCGATAAGCTCTTCCTTGACGATTTCGAGCTTTCTTGTCTCGCTCGCCAAAATCTCGAGGAAATCCTTGATTTTTGCCTGCAGAGCGGCGATCTCATCCTCAATTTTGTGACGCTCCATATTTGTGAGCTGTCCGAGACGCATCTGCACGATAGCCTGTGCCTGCACCTCGTCAAGTCCGAAACGCTCCATCAACGCCGAACGCGCCGAGGGAAGATCCTTGCTCTTTCTGATTATTGCGATGACCTCGTCAATAAAATCTATCGCGATCTTTAAGCCCTCTAAAATATGCTCTCTGTCCTGAGCTTTTTTTAGGTCATACTCTGTGCGGCGGCGGATAACATCCTCCTGAAAATCTACATAGCACTTGAGCATATCCTTGAGCGTGAGTATCTTGGGCTGGCCGTCAACGATAGCAAGCATAATAGCGCCGAAGGTGACCTGGAGCTGAGTATAAGAAAACAGCTGGTTGAGCACTATCTGAGGCGACGCGTCGCGCTTTACATCTATTTCAATGTGCATTCCCTTGCGGTCGGAGTGATCTTCGATATTCGAGATACCCTCGATCCTCTTATCCTTAACAAGGTTAGCGATATTTTCTATGAGCCTTGCCTTGTTAACTTTATAAGGCAGCTCGGTGACGATTATCTTGAATCTGCCGTTTTTAGCCTCGACGATCTCCGTCTTGGCGCGGACAGTAATTTTGCCTTTACCTGTTGCGTAAGCTGCGCGGATACCGCTTCTGCCCATAATTATTCCGCCGGTCGGGAAGTCCGGACCGGGAATACAATCCATAAGCTCGGGGAGCTCGATATCGGGGTTATCAATATACGCGCAGGCGGCGTCGATAGTCTCGCCGAGGTTATGCGGCGGGATCTCGGTAGCCATACCAACGGCGATACCGCTCGAACCGTTTACAAGCAGGTTCGGAAAACGGCTCGGGAGAACTACCGGCTCCTCTAATCTGTCATCGTAGTTAGGCACGAAATCAACGGTATTTTTGTCGATATCGGTGAGCATCTCCATAGAGATCTTGCTCATCTTAGCCTCGGTGTATCTGTAAGCCGCCGGCGGGTCGCCGTCGACCGAACCGAAGTTACCGTGACCGTCTACCAGCATATATCTCATTGAGAAGTCCTGAGCCAAACGAACCATAGCGTCATATACCGAAGCGTCGCCGTGGGGGTGATATGCACCGAGCACGGAACCGACGGTGTCAGCGCACTTATGATAGGGCTTTGAGGGCTCGAGTCCTCTCTCGTACATTGTGTAAAGTATCCTTCTGTGAACGGGCTTTAAGCCGTCGCGCACATCGGGCAGCGCTCTTGCGACGATTACACTCATTGAGTAATCGAGGAAGCTCTGCCTCATCTCGTTTTGCAGGTCAACGTCAATTATTCTTTTATCATTCACTTGCTGCTCGTTGTCCATTTTATTACCTCATTTATTCATTAAAACTCTTGTTGATTTATTCGTTAAATCTCTTTGATGTTTCCGTTTAACTTGGCGTAAAGCTCGGGCATACGTTTTTTTACGCTGCACGGCTTAAATGTTTTTGAATCGATAAAGCCGTGCTCTGTCGTACCGTAGCAAAGCTCCACCTCTCTGCCGTCGCTCTCTTTTCTTTTTACCGAATACAAAAATTCGATCCTCGCCGCCGTTACATGTATACACCAAGTGCGGACGATGAGCTCGTCCTCATAATGTGCCGGCAGATTAAAATGGCAGTTGAGGTTGACAAGCGGAAGCATAATTCCCGCTTTTTCCATATCTGAATATTTTGACCCAAACATCTTTATAAAGTCAGTTCTTCCGACCTCAAACCATACCGGATAATTTGAGTGGTGGGCAATACCCATTTTATCTGTTTCGGCGTATCTTACCGTAATATAACTTCTGGAATGCATAAGATCCTCCAAATAAATTATTAAACATCGAGGTTTTGCACATATTTAGCGTTTTTCTCAATAAATTCACGTCTCGGCTCAACCTTGTCGCCCATCAGGATGGTAAAGGTTTCATCCGCCTCCTCGGCGTCGCTGAGTTCGACCCTGAGCATAAGCCTTGAATCGGGATTCATTGTTGTCTCCCAAAGCTGCTCGGAGTCCATCTCACCAAGACCTTTGTAGCGCTGAATCTCGGTTTTACCCTCGATAGTCGCTAAGATCTGGTCTCGCTCAATATCAGAATATGCGTATTTATGCTCCTTGCCCTTTGTTATTCTGTAAAGGGGCGGCTGAGCGATATAAACGTGACCCGCCTCAATAAGCGGCTTCATATATCTGAAGAAGAAGGTCAAAAGGAGTGTGCGGATATGCGAGCCGTCGACGTCGGCATCCGCCATAATGATGACCTTGTCATATCTGAGTTTTTCAATATCAAATTCGTCGCCGATTCCCGTGCCGAGCGCGGTGATTACAGGCATCAATTTATCGTTGCCGTAAACTCGGTCGATCCTCGCCTTTTCTACGTTGAGCATCTTACCCCAAAGCGGCAGGATAGCCTGTATCCTTCTGTCGCGGCCGCCCTTTGCGGAGCCGCCCGCCGAGTCACCCTCAACGATGAATATCTCGGTCTCGCTGCTGTCGCGCGACTGGCAGTCTGCAAGCTTGCCGGGAAGCTGAGCGGATTCGAGCGCAGATTTTCTTCTTACACTCTCTCTCGCTTTTCGAGCCGCTTCTCTCGCCCTTGCAGACGCGAGCGCTTTTTCGAAAATAGCCTTTGATACGGCGGGATTTTCTTCAAGATATGTCATCAGCTTGTCGCGCACAAGCTTGTCTACCATCGTCCTTACCTCGGTATTACCGAGCTTCGCTTTGGTCTGGCCTTCAAACTGCGCTTCCTTTAGCTTTACGCTGATGATCGCGGTAATACCCTCGCGGACGTCCTCGCCGCTGAGATTTTTATCGTTTTCCTTAAGCTTTCCGAACTTACGCGCGTAGTCGTTCATAACGTAGGTCAGCGCGCGCTTAAAGCCTTCCTCATGAGTACCGCCGTCCGTAGTGTGGATATTATTGGCGAACGTGAGAAGATTTTCGTTGTAGCTCTCGTTATACTGCATAGCGATCTCGACCGCTATGGTATCCTCATCATTTTTAGAGTTAAAATAAATCACATCGGGGTGGATCACCTGAAGCGAGCGTTTTTTGTGGATATACTCAACAAAGCTCTTTATACCGCCCTCATAGTGGAAGTTGTTTTTAATAATATTATCGGGATCGCGCTCATCTCTTAATTCGATGTGAACGCCGGCGTTGAGGAATGCCTGTTCCCTTAATCTTCTCTCGAGAATGGAATAATCGTAAACGGTCGTCTCTTTGAAAACCTCGGGATCCGCCTTAAAGCGTACCTCTGTTCCTTTGATATTGGATTTTCCGATTTTTTCGAGGTCGTTGATTATTTTGCCGCGCTCATAACGCTGAAAATAAATATCCTCGCCGTCGCAAACCTTTACCTCTAACCATTCGGAAAGAGCGTTTACTACCGACGCGCCGACGCCGTGCAGACCGCCCGATACCTTGTATCCGCCGCCGCCGAACTTACCGCCCGCGTGGAGCACGGTAAATACTACCGTTACAGCGGGAATTCCCGTTTTACTGTTTACTCCTACGGGAATTCCGCGGCCGTTATCCGATACTCTGATTATATCTCCGGGCTCGATAACTACGTCGATTTTTGAGCAGTAGCCCGCAAGCGCTTCGTCTATAGAGTTATCGACTATTTCATAAACAAGATGGTGAAGTCCGCGCGGACCGGTTGAACCGATATACATACCCGGGCGTTTTCTTACCGCCTCAAGTCCCTCGAGAACTTGTATCTCATCGGCTCCGTATTCCTGTTCTACCTTGGTTATCTCAATATTATCTTCGTTTTTTTCAACATTTTCAACGTTTTCAATCTGATCCATAATTACCTCTTCTTCTCTTCTTTGCTCTTTTCATTACTCTTGAATGTTATAAAAAACGGTCTGGCAAAAAATGCTGCTATGATTATCAGAACCGTTACTATATACGGGAATATCGCGGTAGCGTTATGAAATATATTCAAAATAAGGAATGTGCTTGCTACCGATAAAATAAGTGCGATCAAAGCTAAAATCCAAATGCCTTTTTTGCTGATTTTGATTTTCTTTTTGCAGTTATAGCACTCCAGCTCCTTTTTTTTCATCACACTTCTAACATCCTTATATCTGTAGACTGTGTGACAATAAGGACAAACGGGTAATTTGAACATACTTAAAATCTCCTGTTAGCCGAGTATCTGTTCGGCTCGGCTTTTTCGGATCTTGTATTTTCACCGTCAACAGGAGTTTCTTCTACAGTATCGGGTGTTTCAATATAATGACGGCTTCTGTTTATCCTTGTACCCTCCGAATGTATCTTCTTAAGAGGTGAATCATCGGCAGCGGAGTGGTTTTCTCTTACCTCTCCCATAACCTCAACATATGAATTATTATCATTGTTTCCGATATTGCTGTCGATATCTTTATTTTCAAGCTCTGCTGAATCCGAAACCAAATCGGAATTTTCCGCCTGAACAGTCGCAGCGTTTCTTTCAGCCTTTATTTTATTGAATACATCGTTGTTGATCTGGAACTGATTTGAGCCTTCGACATATCCCATATCATCATCGAGCTCTGAAATTGAAAGATTATCGGAATACTCTATTCCTGCGCGCTTTGCTTCCATTGATTTTTGATATTTTTTGAGCGGCTCAAATCTTACGAAATTCGGAGATACCAGCCCGAATATTATCAGCGGAAGAGCGACCACTGCAATTCCTAAAGGATTGCTTATTAAATCGAGCGCTATCCATGCGACCATTGCCGATACCGCCAATATCGCGCAAATTATAAACACAAGAATGACTTTTTTATTTATAAAAACTCTGCTTTCTTTTCCGCAGCGCGGGCAGACATATTCTGCTTTTCTTCTGTATGAAAATCTCTCAGAGTATGTAATTCTTCTTCCGCAGTACGGACATCTGTTTTTTCTGTTCATAGCTCACTCCAAAAATTATTGATATACCTTCGTTTTTTATTATCTTAAATACTCAGCTTTCTTCTTGAAAGTGTCTTGGTAGAAAGCTGAGAAATATAAACGCTTGTTTTACCCTTGTCGCTGCAAATAACAAACGACTTCGGAAGCTCATAGGAAACATTTATTACATCGCCGTTTTTTTGAGCCGACGCTAAAAAATCGCGCGTTTTTTTAGACACCGTGCAGGCATCAATGTCAAACATCGCTACAATATCTGAGGTATTTATCACAACATCGTTTCCCAAATGCAAATACATTTTTAGTTTTCTTCCTCTTTTACAATACCTTTATTAACAAGAAAAACTTTTCCTTTTTTAAGCTGTTCTTTATTTGATTTTTCACAGCAGGTTATAAAAACCTGACAGCCCTCAAGCTCGTTCAGCAGATAATCCTGCCGGCTGTTATCGAGCTCGGAAAGAACATCGTCAAGGAGGATAACAGGATCCTCCCCCATCTTCTCCCTGAGCACTGCAGCCTCGGCGAGCTTTAGTGACAATACCGCGCTGCGCTGCTGTCCCTGAGAAGCGTATGATCTCGCGTTTTTTCCGTTTATTATCACCTCAACATCATCTCTGTGAGGTCCTGAGAGGGTCACGCCATAGGCTATCTCATTTGAGCGGTTGGCGCGGCACTTTGAATAAAACTTTTTTTCTATATTTTCAACACTGTCGCCGTTTTCCGCGGAGACGGTAGAAATATATCTCAGTTCAAGCTTTTCTTTATTCTTTGAAATACCGCTGTGATACACCTCAGCTTTTTTTGATATCATATCTATAAATTTAAGTCTCTGCTTTATCAGCTGAGAACCGAGCGCGATGATTTGAGTATCCCAAATATCGAGCGTTTCTTCAAGACTCGGATTTTTTAACACATCTTTAAGCAGAGCGTTGCGCTGGGCGATAAGCCGGTTATATTTTGAAAGTATAACGGCATTTTTTAATTTTTCGCGGCAGATAGCGCTGTCAATAAAATTTCTCCTCTCCCCCGGCCCTCTTTTTATCAGGCTGAGATTT
>JBGULZ010000381.1:0-7776 GCA_045116595.1 Ruminococcus sp.
TTTAGCCTTACCGTCCAGATAATATGGTATTTAAGCTCGGCGAGCACGGTCATCTCCGACTTTACGCCGAACCAGCAGGGCGTGCGCCTGAGCTCGTGGATAAACGGATCCTCGCTGATAATAAACGCGCGCTGAACGTCCTTGCCGGTCTTTATGTTGACAACTACAGTATCGCCGTCAACGGCGTAGCAAAATTCGGTTGTAGTGCGGTGAGAAACTGCTGCAATATTCATAACTGCTTCTCCTGACTTATTTGTTTTTCTCATTGTATCACACGAGGCAAAACACTTCAAGCATTTATCTTAATTTGTTATTGAAATTGCACAAAACAAATGTTATAATAATATTGAGATTCATTTTAAACAAAAAAGAAAGGGGAAACACTATGGAATCTATGTATATGTTTGTGATTATTATCGCACTTGTGTGCGGATTCGGTTTTTTTAACGAAAAGGTCACAAAGCTCACCTATGAAATCTCGCTTATGCTGTTTTCGATCGTTGTCGGAATCGTGCTGGTGGTATTATCAACGGTATTCTCGGGCACGAACATCGCCGAAACGCTCGACACCTCGCACTTTATAAGTATAAAGGAATACCTGATGGAAGGCGTTCTTTGCTTTATGCTTTTTGCGGGTTCATGTCATATGAAGCTCAGCGATTTTAAGGAAATGGCTCGCCAAATCACTGTGCTTTCGTTTGTATGCACACTGCTCGGCACCTGCTTCTACGGATTTCTTTTCTACGGAGCGGGAATGCTCTTAGGCGTCAATCTGTCGCTTCCCGTCTGCCTTATGTTCGGCAGTATCGTGGCTCCTACCGACCCGATCGCCGCGACGAGTATTTTGAGCAAGTTCGGTCTACCTAAGAAAATCTCGTTCTTGATCCAGGGCGAATCGCTCTTTAATGACGGCGTAGGAGTTGCGCTGTTCGTATGCTTCTCGGGAATGGTAAAAGGCGGAGGCGAATCCGAAAGCATCATCGCTGTTATGCTCAGAGAAGTTCTCGGAGCAGCGGGTGTCGGTATTGTTGTCACCTTGGTATGCTTCTTGATATACCGCTATACAAAGAGCAAAACTCTCGGTATTTTCGCCAGCCTGCTTGCGGCGTCGGGTTCATACGCGCTGTGCGAGCTCTTTCACTTTTCGGGCGCGATCGCGTGCGTTATCTGCGGAATAACATTTTCCGCGCTCCGCTCAAAGTTCTCAAAGGATGAGGCCCCCGAAAAAACAGAGACATTTGACTCTTTTTGGGAAACGCTCGACGTGCTTTTGAACTCCTTGCTGTACATCATGCTCGGACTGACGTTTGTACACGTCTTGCAGATGGAACACATCATCCTGCTCTCGCTGATCGCGATAGCAGCGAACCTCATAGCAAGAGTCGCGAGTCTTTCGCTTTCTTCGCTTATCATCGGCAAGATCCCCGACGGCTTTAACCGCGGCAGCTTTATCGCGCTGTTTACCTGGGGAGGTCTTCGCGGAGGACTGAGCGTCGCGCTTGCGGTAAGTACACAGGGAATGGTTCCCGACGATATCTTCTTTATTATCCTCGGCGGAACATACGCTATCGTATTCTTCACCACGGTCATTCAGGGACTGACGATGAAGCCCGTCTACAACCGGATAAGCAGAAATATCGCTCCACAATCATAATTTAATTTTCCAAGGCGGACAGTTTTGGCTGTCCGCTTTTCTTTTTGCCCTTTTTTCAAAAAATTTAGAAAACTTAAAATATTTTAAAGTTTTTTTAAGGTTCCTTTTTTATAGTGTTATCGAAAAGAATTCTATCGAGTCCGTTATATTTCAGATAGAATCGGAAAAATGAGAGGAGTTTTATTATGACCAAAAAAATCCTATCCATAATACTGACGTTTGCGCTGGTATTTACACTCACAGTTAACGCTTCGGCGGCAACGGTCGACACGGGATCATCGATTGGCGCGACTGTTGAGCAAAGCGCTGTGCTTACATTCTCTGACAGCGCGATAGCGGAAACCTCCGCCGGCAGCGGCTATACCATTGACGGAACAACGCTGACTATCACGGCGAACGGGACTTACCGGATCGGCGGAAGCTGCAGCGAGGGCGCTATCATCGTAAGCAAGGGGCTAAGCGACGTTACGCTTATTCTTGATAATCTGACGCTGACATCCTCAACAACAGCGCCGATAGTCGTCAAAAAGTCGGCAACGGTCAACATCCATCTTGTAGGCACCTCAACGCTGACCGACAACGAGGATCCCGCAAACGAGACCTCATCAGACCTTACCGTATCGGAAGCCTTTGAGGGCGCGGCGATCAAGGTAAAGAGCGGTTCCTCCGTTACCTTCTGCGGCGACGGAAACCTTAACGCGGTCGCAAACACAAAGAACGGCATCAAGGGCGGCTCGACCGCTTCGTTGATATTTAACCAAAGCGGCACTATCAATGTCAGCGGCAACTCAAAATACTACGGTGCGACTACCTCAGGTGCGGCTGTCAATAACGGCATAGCCTGCGACGGAAGCATCGTGATAAATCAGGGAACATACGTTATAAAAGCCGTGAATGACGGCATAAAAAGCACTCCAGACGCGACTGACGAAACCGAGGGGACTGTTATAGATACTGATTCCGCTGGCACTGTGACCATCAACGGCGGCACCTTTGACATCGACGTTGACGGCGACGGAATACAAGCTGACACAGCGCTCAACATCAACGGCGGAACCTTTGATATCCGCACTTGGAAGGGCTACAGCGTATGGAACGACACGCTCGCCGCTTCATACAGCTGCAAGGGTCTGAAGGCCTCAGGCGACCGCGCCGATGAGGCGGGGATCGAACCCGCGCTCAACATCACAGGCGGTACATTCACGCTGAACACCGGTGATGACGCGATCCATTCGGGCGCTAACGCCACCATTACCGGCGGAACCTTCACCATAACGACAGGCGACGACGGTATGCACGCCGACACCTCCCTTACCATAGGAACCGAAAACGGATATCAGCGCGACCCCGATATTACTATCAACAATTCTTATGAGGGACTCGAGGGCGGCACCGTTTATATGTATTCAGGACGCGCTTATGTTGTCGCGAGCGATGACGGCGTAAACGCTACCGGCGGCAGCAGCAACGGCACCGACCCCGGCTCGGGCGGCGGTAACACCTTTAATCCCGGCGGACGTCCCGGAGGCGGCGGAGGATTCAACCCCGGAGGCGGCGGTTCATCCTCATCCGGAAATTATAACATTTATATCTACGGCGGCGACCTGTATGTAAACTGCAACGGCGACGGACTCGACTCAAACGGCGGTCTGTATCTGTACGGCGGCACTCAGGCGGTATTCAGTATGCAGTCGGGCGGAGATAATTCCGCGATAGACGCTGACGGCACAAAATTGATCCAGGGAGCTACTGTCTTTACGGCAGGAACAGCCGGAATGGACGGTTCGGCTAAGGCGAGCTGGTTCGGCAGCAATCAAAAGTACGCGTCAAGCTCAACAACCTATTCCGCGAATCAGATAATCAACACAAAGGCAGGCAGCAGCGGCAGCGTTATATTCAGCTATAAGCTGCCGAAAAGAGTCAACTACATTATGGCTTCATATCCCTCAACGGTATCGAGCAGCACGCCTTCATTCGCTACCGCGACAAGCGTGACTGCCTGCAAGGGCGGTTCTTGGAGCCACAGCTGGAATTCCGGCACAGTAACAACTGCCGCGACATCGACGTCAACAGGTCTTATGACCTACACCTGCACCAAATGCGGAGCTGCCGAAAAGCAGACCATCCCCAAAACCGTTGCAATAGACCCCTGCGATCATTCTGTCGATCAAGAGGCGGTAGCGGACGAGGGTTACACGGTAACTTTCGCGGGCGACAGCGGCGTAAGCTCCGTAACTGTATATAATACTCAGGACTACACGGGCGCGAGCGAATCCGTAGCCGCTAACGGCACGACCGTTTCGCGCAGCAGCGCTACCGGTGAGCCCGACTCCACCGGCGACGGTCAGGTTAATTTCACCGTTGTTCTAAAGGACGGCTACGCGCTTGACAGCGTTTCGGTCACTGCAGGAACATATAAGAACATCAAGGGCCCGACGGACACCGGACTTGCAAACACCTACCGCATCACAAAGATCAGCGCGGACACTACGATCACTATCAAAACGGTACAATGCGAGCACGGAACGATCAAATCCGGCACAACTCCCGCTTGGACTTGGAGCGACGGTTACGGCACCGCGACACTTTCATACACCTGCGCCGAATGCGGCAACACCGTCAACGTTGACGGAACCGTTACGAGCGCGTTGACTTCCAGCGATCTTATCACATTCACGGCAAAGGCATCTATCGGCTCAACGGAATATACCGACACAAAAACAGCAGCACCGTTTACCGCAGCATTTGACTGCGACGAAGGTGTAGAGTCTGTCAACGTCTACTACACGCAAGACTACACATCTGCCGACGAAACAGGCGTTACCTCTGCCGTAGCACGTGACAGCGGCACCGGTTATCCGGTAGTCAACGGCGACGGTCAGGTCAATTTCACCGTTGTTTTGAAGGACGGTTATACGCTTGATTCCGTTACCGCTACCGGCGCGTATAAGAATGTCAAGGACACAGGCGTTGAGAACACTTACCGTATCACAAAGGTTTCCGGCGCGGTTACGGTTTCGGTCACTACTCAAAAGGATGACACTCCATCATATATCCTCGGGGATGTAAACGGCGACGGATTTGTTACAGTTTACGACGCTACTCTGGTTCAGAAACACGCGGCAGAAATCACCACACTCACAGGCGATGCTCTCGCGGCGGCAGATACCAACAAGGACGGAGTTGTCACCGTCGCGGACGCTACGCTTATTCAAAAATACGCCGCGGAAATAATCGATCATTTCTAAATATCTCTCTTTTCTTAATAAATATAACAGGGCAGGCTCAAAACCGATTGAGTCTGCCCTGTTTGTTCAGTCAAGTCTTATTGTAAACTTTTTGTCGAAGCCCGTCAGCGAGAACACCTTGTAGACTTCCTTTTTTGCCCGGCGAACGGAAAACTCGCCGCCGTTCCCCGAAACTCTGCGGAAGAGCACTACGGTCTCGCGCAATCCCGCGGATGAAATATAATCTAAATTTCCAAAATCGAGGATCACGTTTTTCGCGCCGTTCAGATCCTGTACCTCATCGTGGAACTGCGGGGCGGTGATCGTGTCGAGCCACCCCTCCGCCGCTATCGTCAGCGTGTCGCCGTCAATCGTTTTTGTTATCGTCATCTTTATTCACCTCGTTTTTGAAATATAGCTTAAGGATATTTTTGCCGTCGGTGTATTCGTAGCTGTAATCATCGGCAAGCGTAAAGGCAAGGAACCTGCCCAATCCGCCGACAGCGTTGTCGTGGTCGTAATCCTCTATCTCAAGCACATCGGCAGTCGGGTCAAACTCCTTGCCGATGTCGGTAAACCCAAATACGATCCTTTCGCCCTTGATGATCTTGACCTCTACGTCGCCCGTTATGTCATAGGCGTAGTTGCAGATATTTACAAAGACCTCCTCTGCCGCGAGGTACATCGTATTCTTAAGCGACTCGCTCACGTCGAGGCTCTCAATGCTCTCCCTTATCTTTACGAGCTCGTTGAGCTCCGCCTTTAAGTCAAGCACGACCTCGGGATTGACGCAAATAGACAGCATTGTGATGTCGTCGTTTTGCTCCGCGCCCTTTGTAAAGCCATTCATATCTTCCAGAACGGCGCGCGGGATATCTTCGCATTTTTCTTTGATGCAATCGGTTAATATTTCTTCAAGCTTTTCGGTGGAGTAGAACTCTCCGCGGGCGTTTTTCGCCTCATTGACACCGTCGGTGAACACAAATATCCTGTCGCCCGGTTTCAGCTCAATAGTGGCGTCCTCGTATTTTTCATCCTCAAACAGTCCCGCGGCTATCCCGTGAGCTTGGTCGAGCACAATGAGCTTGTCGGATAAAATATACGGGAAGTTATGCCCGGCGTTGGAGTATGTCAGCACGCAGGTTTTGGGATCATAGATCGCGACAAAGGTCGTGATAAACATACTGCCCGGGTTTTGCGCGGCAAGGAAGTTGTTGTATTTTTCAAGGATGCTCGCGGGGGAATAACCGCCCTGAGCGTACTGGTTAAGGAGCGTGATTGCGCGTGACATAAACAGCGACGCGGCGACTCCCTTGCCCGAAACATCGGCGATAGCCAAGTAAAGTCTTCCGTCGTTCAGGATCCGGTAGTCATATAGATCGCCGCCGACGTTCTTCGCCGCCAGCATATATGCGTTGATATCAAAGTTGTCCGTACTGCTGATGTCGGGCGGGAGCAGTCCGATCTGGATATTACGGGCGATATTAAGCTCCGCCTCACGAGTATGCTTTTCGCGGGTCAGAGTATCGATATCGCCGAGATAACGGTCGATATCATCGGTCATCGTATTAAACGACGACGCCATCATCGCCAGCTCATCATTGCCCTTGACCGGGAGCTTTTCAAAGCCGTTCTTGCGGTCGGTAACAAAGCTGGTCATACGGTCGCTTATCATACGGAGCGGCTTGGCTACCCTAAAGTAAATCACCACACCGAAAATCACTAACACCACCAGAGTAAGCCCTACGGTCAGCACAGCGATTTTTATAAATCGGTTAATGGCAGTCATATTTATTGAATTCAGTGATATTTCGGCGCCGATTATGACCGGATCATCATACTCCTTGTATTGGTTCGTTTTGTCGTCATAGTATTCCTCGCAAGGCATATAGCAAACCAAAGTATCGCCGAACTGATTGCTTTCGTGACGCACAGCGCAGTCTGTGTTTCCCTTATACGCCTCTATCTGCTCGGTATTCAGCGATCCGTATACAACCACACCGGGATAACGGGTTTCCTTTGCTTTTTCCGACGCGTCCTCGCCGAAGCCTATGCCGAGATATTTTTCGCTGTTTTTTTCCAAATCAGGCTTTACGGCAAAAATATAGCTGATATCGAACATTTCGCAAAAATAGGACATCGTATCGCTGATCGTTTTTTCATCAGACTGATTATAAAGATTGTAGCCTTCACAAAATTGCACCGTTACATCCGCGGCGTTCCTGATTTGTTTTTCGCTGCTTTGAACATTATTCTCGTAGGTGACCCTTAAGGCAAACAACAGGGCAACTACCTCGATCGCCATAACTAATATCAGCAATATAAGCGCTATTTTTACAAATATGGATCTTCGATTTTTCATAACAAATCACCTGCACGCGGTCATATTTTGTTTTGAGTCTTGCGCCGTTTACCGTTGTACAGATACATTATAAAATATTTTTTTGCAATTAACAATAGTTTTTTTCGATTTTGCCAAGCAAAAAATTATTATTGAGATTAATACCGAAATGTGCTATAATTAAAAAGATAACAATTGAAAAAGGTGATTTATAATGAAATTAGGTATAGTCGGACTGCCGAATGTCGGCAAGAGCACGCTTTTTAACGCTATTACAAACGCGGGCGCTCAAAGCGCTAACTACCCGTTTTGCACTATTGAGCCGAACGTCGGCGTTGTGTCGGTTCCCGACAAGAGGCTTGATAAATTAGCCGAGATGTACGATCCTGATAAATACACCCCCGCGACGATCGAGTTCGTAGATATTGCCGGTCTGGTCAAGGGCGCGTCAAAGGGCGAGGGCTTGGGCAACAAGTTCCTGTCGAATATCCGCGAATGCGACGCGATAGTCCACGTTGTGCGCTGCTTTGAAAACGACGATATCATCCACGTCG
>JBGULZ010000382.1:0-2591 GCA_045116595.1 Ruminococcus sp.
GTCAAGCAGTACGCCGATTACCTGATCGCTCATCAAGATGAGAGCGCGACCTTCAAAAAAGCTGTTCCGCTGGTTGAGGCTATGCTCACCTACGGCGAAAACGCGAGGTACTATTTTGAAAAGACAAACGAAAAGCCTGCTGATCTCAATGTAACTATACCCGAGTTCACAGGAACGGTCAATAACTTGCCCGCGGGAGTTACATTCGGCGGCGCGACACTCTCACTTAAATCAGAGACTACGCTTTCGCTCTACTTCAACAGCGAGACTAAGCCGACCTTGACTTGCGCGGATCCTAATATTACCCCTGAGATCGCAAAGACAGACACGAAAGAGTATGTTATCCGTATCCGCGGAATAGCCGCATACGACCTTAATAAGCAATTTACGGTAAATGTTAACGGTCAAGCTGCTGTCACATACAGTCCGCTGACCTACTGCTACAAGGCTCAGCAGACCAGCAGCAACACCAAGCTCGTGAATACCGTTAAAGCGTTGTATCTGTACTGGCAGGCAGCACAAGCCTATTTCGGCAAAACTGAAAACGGAGGTGGCAATTGATGAAAGATCTATATGAGCGCACCGAGCTCGAGATAATCGAGTTTATGCACGATGACCTCATCACCACCACAAGCCTTGAAGAAGACGAAGTTGAAAAAATGGGCATCTAAAACCAAATGATTACCGGATATGTTTTGCGGTGATGATCAAAGACTAATAACAAACCACTCAAGCCTGCAACAAGCGGGCTTGAGTGGATACTTTTGAGGAAAATGATATGAAGCTAAACCCTAATTTTATTAAGCATACGATAGACGACCAAACCGTTGTTGTGCCCACTGCGGGCGCTGATTTTCACGGACTTGTTCAGGGCAACAAGAGCGTGGAGGTCATCCTTGAATGTCTTGAAAACGACACGACCGAGGAAGAGATCACCGAGGAGCTCGCAAAGCGTTTCAGCGGAGACAAAGAGCTTATGCGCGCCGACGTGCACGATGTAGTCACAAAGCTGAAAGGGATCGGCGCGATAGATGACTAAGAAGTTTGAGGACGTGATCTCCGAGCAGGGAAAGCTTGTCTACACAAACGTGGGCGACAGTATGTATCCGTTCATAAAACCGCGCGATCTGTTGGTGATAGAAAAGCTAAACTCACCGCTGAAAAAGTACGATGTACCGCTGTATAAGCGCGACTCGGGGCAGTATGTTTTGCACCGGATCGTTAAAATCAAAAACGGCGAGTACTATATCTGCGGAGATAACCGATCGCATATTGAGCGCGGGATAGAGGACAGGCATATCATAGGCTTGCTCACGGAGATCGTGCGTGACGGCAAAACGGTTTCGGTCTATTCTTCTAAGTACCGTTTTTACACGTCGTTTTTACCGTTCAGAAGATTTATAATTCGATTAAAGAATAAAAATAAAGCGTTAAAGAAAAAAATCAAAAGGAAAAAATAAAGTCCGGTCAACGCTCAGCAAGAGCATAGCCGGACTTTATATTATGTGGTTAGTGGTGTCGCCGCCGCGACCTATTTTCTGAATAGTCTGTCGGTTTCGTATTCGGGCTCGGTAGTCAGCATAATACCGAGCTTTTTAAGGGTGCGCGTGTCGGTCTCCGAGAGGATAACGGTCGCGTGAGCGTCGGTATCGCGCAGCTTGTGGATCTGATCCATAGCGAGCTTCGCCGTAGGATTTGTCACCGCGGACATTGAAAGCGCTATCAAAATCTCATCCGTGTGGAGTCTCGGGTTAGCCGAACCGAAGTGGTCGACCTTAAGCTTTTGGATAGGCTCGATAACAGCGGGGTCGATGATATCTACCTTGTCGGGTATCTCCGCGAGGGTTTTGAGCGCGTTGAGCAGCATCGCCGAGCAGGCTCCAAGGAGATTGGTGGTCTTGCCTGTGATGATCTGACCGTCCGCAAGCTCGATCGCCGCGGCGGGATGGCCAGTCTCTTCCGCCTTTTCGAGCGCAGAGGCAACGACAGGTCTGTCTGAGGTCGTCAGCTTGCTCTGCTTCATCAGCAGACTGATCTTATACGCCTCGTCGGGGCTGCCCACGCCCTTTGTATTGTTTGAAAGCGCCTGATAGTAACGCCTGATTATCTCCTGATTGGCGGCGGCGCATACAGCCTCGTCGTCAATAATGCAGTTGCCCGCCATATTTACGCCCATATCGGTGGGGGATTTGTACGGCGACTCGCCCAAAATCAGCTCAAACATCGTGTTGAGCACGGGAAATATTTCGATATCCCTGTTGTAATTTACCGTGGTTTTGCCGTAAGCCTCAAGGTGGAACGGGTCGATCATATTTACGTCGTTAAGGTCGGCGGTAGCCGCCTCATACGCGACGTTGACAGGGTGCTTGAGCGGAAGATTCCAGATAGGGAAGGTCTCAAACTTAGCGTAACCCGCCTTAACGCCGTGCTTGTGCTCGTGATAAAGCTGAGAAAGACAAACCGCCATTTTGCCCGAGCCGGGACCCGGCGCGGTAATAACGACCAGCTTGCGCGAGGTCTCGACATAATCATTCTTGCCGTAACCGTTGTCGCTGACTATCAGATCGACGTCGGTGGGGTAGTTGGGGATA
>JBGULZ010000383.1:0-4433 GCA_045116595.1 Ruminococcus sp.
GCCAAAATACACCCAAAGGCTGAAAAAATCGTATGACATAATGGCGGAGGAATTTGACTCTTTGCCGTCGTTTAAAACAAAGTAAAAAATAGATAGAAATAATAAAGACGCCTTGGAAGCTCCAAAGCGTCTTTTGTTTAATTCTTGTTTTGTAATGCGGCGTCAGCTGCGCGCGGACGCCATTTTTGCCTTGCGATAGAAAGCGTCTTTTTCATCGTACATAGCCATATCTGCTTTAATCATAAGCTTTTCCACAGACAGATCGGGGTGATCCTCCGTGCGTGCAACTCCTGTTGCCAGATACAGCTTGTCGACAAGCTTTCCGTGCCAGTTGTCGGCGTTTTGCTTTAGCTTTGCCAATTCCTTAAGCGCCTGATCCTTTTTCAGCCGCGAGATAACGATGAACTCATCGCCGCCGGTACGGTAGCAGGTCCCGCTCTTTTCAAAGGTTTTGCTGATGCAGTCGGCAGCTCCGCAGATCAATTCGTCACCCGCCGCGTGCCCCAGCGTATCGTTTACACCCTTAAGACCGTTGATATCAATTGAATAGATCGTCAGGTCGGAGGGCAGAGACTCTTTTGAGTCAAGTTCATTCAGCGCGGCAACAAAAGCGTAGCGGCTAAATACGCCTGTCAGGACGTCGGTGGTTATAGCTATCTGCTGTTCCTGTATCGTATCATCCGAGGAAAGCTGAGAAAACTCCGTGGTGTAAATGAACATCATAATTACACCGAGCGTCAGTCCGATGTACGCTGTACGGAACTCGCTGCCCAATAATTCCTGGATCAGGATGCAGATAAATACCATCGTCAAAATGGCGTATAGCGACAGCCTGTTTTGCTTCCGGAATTTTTTGCCGTAAGTGATATATTCGATCGCGATAAAAAAAATCAGCAAGGTGTATAGACCCATATATACCGGATACAGCGGACCGTGGGAATAATGGTTATTCTCATCTATCGTGAGCATCCATCCGGTAAATACGGAAACTACCTGAAACAGCAAGTTGACGCCGAGCAGGCCGCCAATGAACTTTCCCCATATACTGCCGGTCTTAAGATTTAGGATCAGCGCCGCGCCCGCGGCAGGGGTAAGGATATAGTCAAAGCACTTGACTACGCGGAACAGCCATGTCGGGATCGACGGATCACCGTTGAAATGGATACCCAGCCATTCCATCAGCGCGGCGATCGCGACGATCGCGTATGTTGAATACAATAACGCCTTTTCTTTAACGGAAAGGCGGTTGTTCTCTGTTACGAGGATACTGAGCACAATAAGCGAAAGCCAACATATAATAATGATAGATGTATAGTAGCCGATAATTATCACCTTCTTTGCTATAAAAAAACAGTGATTACGGTTAATTATTCGTTGGTGTTTTTAAACCGCGGAAAGCGGTGATATGATGCTTTGATTATATAATAAATATCCATTTTTGTCAATGCTCGTGTGCAAAATAGTGCAAAAAAGAAAACAAAATTTTCAAAAAAATTTGGTAAAAAGCATTGACAAATAATTAGTTTAAAGTTATAATATAATTGATTAAAAGGCAAAACTGTTGAAAGGCAGTGACGCAAAACAAAGAGCCTAAGGTGCTATGCACTATGGTAGTCTGGTTGCATCTATATATACCCGAATCACGCGGGTGTATTTAGGTGCTTTTTTTATTTAGAAAAGGAGGAGACTTGTTATGAAAAAACTAATTTCTATGGTACTTGTCGCGCTGTTATTGACCACGGCAGTTACTGTTCCTGTTTATGCTTCAACATCCCACGTAAACGATGGTAACAAGCCGGTATTTAATGGTGCGACTCCTGAAAACGCTTTTGGCGATCTGCTTGATTGGAATGGTATTGTTTTTGGAAACACAAACAATATAAACGCCATAGAGGGAAGCATTGCAGTAGGCGGCACTTTCACAAATAGTGCGTCAGGCTTATCCGTTAACGGTGGTGTTGCTGGTTTAAATAATCCTGCTTCTACTGAAGATGTAGCCCTTTTGATCCATGATAACGCGATTATTAACGGATATGGAAATGTTTGGGGACAAACTGTAATCGGTACTAATGAAGGCAACACCTATATGCTTTCGAATGTCACTCCGTCCGAAACCACAAACAGAAAGTATACCGTAGCAGATTCCACCCAATATTTTGAAGATGCAAAAAACACTGCTTATGATGTTAAGAATGCTGTTGAAGCTCTTACTGTTAACGGTTCTTACGAAGTTCTTGAAAATACTGTATACAAATTCAAAGGCGATAATGATGCCGATGTATTAGTGTATAACATCAAGGAATCAAACTTTGAGTCTTATCGTTTTGATTTTCAGATCGCAGATAATCAAACTGTTGTTTTGAACTTTACAGCTACGGAAAATATCCGTATGGACCATGGCGCTTGGAGCATAAACGGAATCGATAAATTGCAGGATTTACCTTATCTTAAAGGATATAATCGCAATATCATAATCAATATCGCTAATGCTCAAGAACTTGAAATGAGCAATTGCGATATGTACGGAATCCTTTTAGCTCCTGATACGACTTTAAAAGGTCAAGATGGATATGTTTGCGGAACTTCCATTGTAAAAAGCATTGATTGTCCGCAGGGATGGAATGGATTTGGACTTCTTCTCGGCGGAAACAGCAGTTTTATTCCGGCGATCCCGAATTCTAATACAGAACCCGATGATCCCGATGATCCTGCCGACAAAGGAAATATCAGAATTGATGTTCCCCTTAAAATGGCAGTAGTCTTTGATGACGGCACTGTTTACTACGGCGGCGAGATGAAGGAAGTTGAATTCGGCAAGGCGTACCCCTTCCAGATGTGCTCTGTAAATTGGGATAACGGCACATATGACGAGAACGGCAACGGCGTTCGCGGTACAGTAGTTTACAGAATGACCGTTGTTCATCAAAAAGAATTTAATGAGCTTGCCAGTGCCGCTAAGGAAAATCCCGAAAGATACACCGTTAAGGGTATCGATATCATCGACAACGTGGCTAAGACGATCATCGTCAACGGCGACGCAAAGGATACTCACCTTGAGACCGATGTCAATAACTTCTTTATGGCATACAGGTTCCATTTTAAGAGCCAAGATTACAATAAGAAGACCGGCATCGTGAATGTTGTGAATACTCCTCTCGAGAGCCTGTCTGTAAACCTTCCGCTTGGTTCTACCATAGCCTGCGACGCCTACATCGGCGACAATAAGGTCGACAGCGCAGATGTATTCATCACCAACAATTCGGGCGAGGGAGTATACGATAACGTTCTGCTGACAAGTGTTAACGATTACACATGGGATCATTGATCTTAACATCACATAGTGACTCACAAGCGTAACGACTGCACTTGGAATATTTGGTTCTAAAGCAAGTTGCTGAGGATCAAAAATAATTAAAACTGGGGGCTGTGAAAAAAGTCCCGTAAAACAAGAAGGCACATAACCGAAATTGATAGCGGTTGTGTGCCTTTTGTGGTATAATGAAGTTGTGAAGCAAACATTAAATACCATAAATAAGTATAGTCCAAAACAAGGAAGATTTCCAGTATTTATTTCAGATTTAATAAAAATTTCTGATCCGGTAATGACATTTGACCATATCATGGAGGAGATTGAAATAACAAGGTATCTCAAAAACACAGCCTACACAGTAGGACGTAAGGGATACAATCCGGTCAATATGTTAAAAACAATCTTGTTTGGTTTTATGGACAAGGGATACATATCCTTAAGAGAACTCGAAGACGAATGTAAAGTTAATATCAGATATATGTACCTCATGGAGTACGAAACACCGTCATACAAAACGTTCGGCAACTTCATAAATGAAAATCTGACCGACAGTGCGGAAGATATATTCAAAGAATTAATGACATATATCTCTCGTGAGGATAACGTTGATTTAAACCACTTGTATATTGACGGCTCGAAATTCGAGGCGAACGCAAACAAATACACTTGGGTATGGAAGAAGTCAACCGAAAAATACAGATATCAACTGTTCGCAAAGATAACGGTTTTGTTTGAAAAGATGAACGCGGAATTATCTTACTCAGGCGTTAAAATACAGACAAATACAGAATATACTCCCGAATATCTTGATGAAATACTGACAAGCTACAAAATGGTTTGTAATATTGACGAGAGCAAATTCGTTCACGGAAGAGGTCACAGAAAAACCTCGGAGCAACGCAACTACGAAAAGCTTAAAGAGTATCGGGACAAGCTTAGCGAATACGTTGTAAAGCTGTCTGTCTGCGGTGATGAGAGAAACAGCTATTCAAAAACAGACCATTCGGCGACCTTTATGAGAATGAAGCGCGACTACATGGGAAACGATCAGCTTCTGCCTGCGTACAACATACAGATTGGCGTTGCGGATGAATATATCGCTGTGGTAGATGTCAACCACTAC